>DATLZA010000061.1 GCA_035574235.1 Planctomycetota bacterium
GCTTTCGGCTTCCCGCCGCAGGCGCTCGTATTCCTCGATCCACTCGGGAGCCGTGACGACGAGTCCCTTGAGCTCCGGGAAGCGCCGCTCCAGCTCGCGCACGTCCAGGGGATGGCCCGTCGGGAACCCGAAGCTCATCGCCTTGAGGTAGTCGCTCGTGCGGGTGAGAAGCCGGTGGTTGGGAGGGGTTCCGCAGCCCGAAAGGGCGGCCGCCAAAGCCGTCGCCAGGATCGTGGGGCGCATGGACGCTCCTTGCCTCACCAGGATATATCGACCCGCTTCGCGCCGGGGTTGAGGGGATCCGGCGGGCGGGAAAAGGTGCGATTCGCGCATCTTCCGGACCCCCGGGAGGGTAATTTCAATGGGGACGGGCCGCGCCCCGTCTCTTTTTTCCGTCGGAGGCAAGCAGGATGACCGGGGCGACCCTCTCGAAATTCGCGGCGGCGGCGGTGTTTCTTCTCGGGACGGCGCCGGCGCAGGAAAGAAGCCATGTTCCCCCTGCCGGTCGCGTCGAATTCAACCGCGACATCCGTCCGATCCTCTCGGACATGTGTTTCCGGTGCCACGGGCCGGACAAGGGGTCCAATGCTTCGGGCCTCAGGCTGGATACCCGCGAAGGGCTCTTCGGCGAGCGGCCGGGAGGAGGCCGCGCGGTCGTCCCCGGCAAGCCCGCCGAAAGCGAGCTCTGGAAGCGCATCTCTTCGCGCGACCGCGACGTGGTCATGCCCCCGCCGGACGTGCCCAAAAAGCTCTCGCGCGGCCAGATCGCGCTTCTGAAGCGATGGATCGAGGAAGGGGCGCCCTGGGAGGGACACTGGGCGTACCTGCCGCCGCGGCGGCCGCCGGTTCCCAAGGTCCGGGACGCCTCCTCCGTCCGGAACGCCATCGACGCGTTCATCCTGGCGCGCCTCGAGCGGGAAGGACTCGCGCCCTCGCCGGAAGCCGACCGCGTCACGCTCCTCCGCCGGCTGAGCTTCGACCTCGTCGGGCTGCCGCCGGAGATCGAGGAGGTGGACGCCTTCCGGGCGGACCGTTCCGAGGACGCGTACGAGAAGCAGGTGGAGCGGCTTCTGGCGAGTCCTCACTACGGCGAGCGCATGGCGATCTTCTGGCTGGACATCGTCCGCTACGGCAACAGCCGCGGATACCACAGCGACAACCCCCGCCGCGTGGATCCCTACCGGGATTACGTGATCCAGGCCTTCAACGAGAACATGCCGTTCGACCGGTTCACGGTCGAGCAGCTCGCCGGGGATCTGCTTCCGGAGCCGGCGCTGCGCCAGCGGGTGGCGTCCTGCTTCAACAAACTCAATCTGACGACCGAGGAGGGCGGCGCCCAGGCCAAGGAATACGAGCACAAGACCAACGCCGACCGCGTCCGCGCCCTCGGCACCGTGTGGCTCGGGGCCACCCTGGGCTGCGCCGAGTGCCACGACCATAAGTTCGATCCCTTCACCATGAGGGACTTCTACAGCCTGGCCGCCTTCTTCGCGGACATCCGCGAGGCTCCCATCGGGGACCGGGACGAGGGAATTCTCGTGCCTTCCTCCGAGGAGGAGGCCGAACTGCGCCGCCTGGACGAGGAGATCGCCCGGGCGCGCCGGGCGCTCGAAACGGTCACTCCGGAGATCGCCGCCGCCCAGGAGGCTTGGGAGAAATCCGCGGGAGCCGCGGATCCGTGGACGGTGCTGCGCCCCTCTTCTCTGCGCGCGTCCGGCAAGGCGACGCTGACGCTTCGCGAGGACGGGTCCGTGGCCGCCGGCGGCGAGAATCCGGATCGCGATACCTACACCGTGGAGGTGGAGGTGCCGTTCGAAGGAGCGACGGGCCTGCGGCTGGAAGCTCTGGCCGATCCCTCCCTTCCGGCCTCGGGTCCCGGGCGCGCGGACAACGGCAACTTCGTCCTGACGCGCTTCTCGGTCCGGGCGGGAGGCAAGGAGATCCCGCTCCGGGAGGCCTCCGCCACGCACGCCCAGGAGGGTTACCCGGTGGCCGGCGCCCTCGACAAGAAGGCGGGGAGCGGGTGGGCGATCCTTCCGCACGCCGGGCGAAATCACGCGGCGGCGTTCGAATTCAAGGAACCGTTGCCGGCCGGAGTGAAAAAGCTCACCGTGACGCTCGAATACGCCTCTCCGTTCGCCCGGCACGCGATCGGGCGTTTCCGGCTTTCGGCCACGGCGATCCGTCATCCCGCCCGGGCGGGATTGCTTCCGGATGCGGTGAAGGCGGCGCTGGCGGTTCCGGCGGCGGCGCGTACCCCCGAACAGAAGGCGCGGGTCGCGGCCCACTACCGCGCGATCGCCCCCGAGCTGGAGCCGCTTCGCGCGGAGCTGGCGCGGGCGGAGAAGGCCCGCGCGGATTTCGTGAAGAAAATCCCCACGTGTCTCGTGTCCGAGGCCGCGCCTCCGCGCACGGTCCGGATCCGCCCCCGGGGCAACTGGATGGACGATTCCGGCGAGATCGTGCTTCCGGCGACCCCGAAGTTCCTGCCCCCGCTCGGCGTCGAGGGCCGCCGGGCCACGCGGCTGGACCTGGCGCGGTGGCTGGTGGCGCCGGAGAATCCCCTCACGGCCCGGGTGTTCGTCAACCGGCTGTGGCGGCTTTTCTTCGGGATGGGGCTTTCGCGTTCGCTCGACGATCTGGGGGCGCAGAGCGAGTGGCCGGTCCACCCGGAGCTTCTGGACTGGCTGGCGGTGGAGTTCATGGAAAGCGGCTGGGACGTCAAGCACCTGGTGCGGCTCATAGTCACGTCGCGGACGTACCGGCAGACCTCGGTGCCGAGGCCGGAGCTCAAGGAGCGGGATCCGTTCAATCGCCTTCTGGCGCGCCAGTCGCGCTGGCGGCTGGACGCGGAGCTGGTGCGGGACAACGCGCTGGCGGTGAGCGGGCTCCTGGTGCGCCGGATCGGCGGCCCGAGCGTCTTCCCCTATCAGCCCAAGGGGTACTGGGCGTTCCTGAATTTCCCCGCCCGGGAATGGCCGACGTCCACGGGGGCGGATCTCTGGCGCCGGGGGGTGTACACCTGGTGGCAGCGGACGTTCCCGCATCCGAGCCTGGTGGCGTTCGACGCCCCGCAGCGCGAGGAGTGCTGCGCGGAGCGGCCGCGCTCGAACATTCCGCAGCAGGCGCTGGCGCTGCTCAATGATCCGACGTACGTGGAAGCGGCGCGGGCGTTTGCGGAACGGATCCTGCGGCGGGGGGGCTCGGGGGACGAGGATCGCCTGGCCTGGGCGTTCCGGTGCGCGCTTTCGCGCCCGCCCGCGTCCCGGGAGCTCGAAATTATGGCGGGGCTTCTGCGGAAGCATCGGGCCGAGTACGCGGCGGATCCGAAGGCGGCCGAGAGCCTCATCCGCGCCGGCGCGTCGCCCGTCCCGCGGGATCTTCCGGCGCCGGAGCTGGCGGCCTGGACGTCGGTGGCGCGCGCGCTTCTCAACCTGCATGAGACGATTACGAGGAATTAGCTCATGAAGCTCGACGAGCGGACCGCGTTTTCGCGGAGGGCGTTCCTGGGGCGCGCCACGAGCCTCGGGGCGGTGGCGCTGGCCGCGCTCGGGCGGCCGGGGCTTCTCGGGGCCGGCGAAGGGACCGACGCGCGCGGAAGGGGCGCGGTGTTCCCGTATCATGTTCCGCCCCGGGCCAAGCGGGTCATCTGGCTCTATCAGTCGGGCGGGCCTTCGCACCTGGAAACCTTCGACTACAAGCCGAAGCTCGCGGAGCTGCACGGGCAGCCGTTTCCGGAATCGATCACGAAAGGGCAGCCGATCGCCCAGCTGCAGGGCGCGAAACTCACCTGCTTCGCCCCGCAGTGGGGGTTCAAGAGATACGGCCGCTCCGGCCAGCTCATGACGGAGCTTTTCCCGCACCTTGGGGAGGTGGCCGACGATCTCTGCATCATCCGTTCGATGGTCACCGAGCAGATCAACCACGATCCCGCTCACACGTTCATGAACACGGGGACGTCGATTTCCGGGCGGCCGAGCATGGGATCGTGGCTCTGGTACGGCCTGGGGACCGAAAGCGAGAACCTGCCCGGGTTCGTCGTTCTGACGTCCTTCAAGGGGCGCAGCCCCCAGCCGATCGCCACGCGTCACTGGTCGAGCGGGTTTCTTCCCAGCCGGTACCAGGGGGTTCACTTCCGCTCGCAGGGCGAGCCGGTGCTGTACCTCGGGCGTCCCGACGGCGTCACGCGCGAGCGCCAGCGGGACGTGGTGGACGCCGTGCGGGGGCTCAACGAGCTTCACGACGCGGTCGTGGACGACCCGGAGATCGCCACGCGGATCGGCCAGTACGAGATGGCCTTCCGGATGCAGACGAGCGTGCCGGAGCTCATGGACTTCTCGGACGAGCCGCCCGAGATTCTGAAGATGTACGGGACGCAGGGGGCCGACGGCACGTACGCCGCCAACTGCCTGCTGGCGCGGCGCCTGGCCGAGCGGGGCGTGCGCTTCATCCAGGTGTACAACCGCGACTGGGATTACCACGACGGGATCCGCGACGGCATGAAGCTCAAGTGCGAGGAGGCGGACCGTCCCACGGCGGCGCTCCTGCGCGACCTCAAGCAGCGCGGGATGCTGGACGAGACGATCGTGGTGTTCGGCGGGGAGTTCGGCCGGACGCCGATGGCGCAGGGGAACGGCCGCGACCATCACATCAAGGGATTCTCGATGTTCGTGGCCGGCGGGGGCTTCAAGGGCGGGATGAGCCTCGGCGCCACGGACGAATTCGGGTACTACGCCGTCGAGGACGTCGTGCACGTGCACGACCTTCACGCCACGATGCTGCATCTCCTCGGCGTGGACCACACGCGCCTGACCTACAAGTTCCAGGGGCGCGATTTCCGGCTGACGGACGTTCACGGCAGGATCGTCCGGAAGATTCTCGCCTGAGGCCGGGATCCGGGTTAGAATTAGGCGGGTGGAGAAGAAAGAGAAGACCCGGAAGCCCTACGCGCCTCCCCGCATCCGCACGGAGAGGGTCTACGAGCGGCGGAGCCTGGCCTGTGGAAAGGTGCAACCGCCGTTCGGCCAGCGCCCTCCGGCCTCCTGCATCGGCAACTTCCGCAATTCCTGAAGCTCATGCACAAGCTGCGCCGCGATTCCCGCTGGCCGTTCCAGGAGATCGAGGGACAGGTGGTGGTTCTCGTTCCCCCGCGGCGGGAGGTGCACCAGCTCGACGAGGTGGGGACTTTCGTCTGGAAGTGCCTGGAGGCCGAGCGCACGCTCGAGGAGATCGTGGCCGCCGTGTGCGGGGAATTCGACGTGGAGGAGGAACGGGCCCGCCGGGACGTCGCGGAGTTCCTGGCGTCCCTGGAAGAAAAGGGCCTCCTCGTCCGGGCATGAGCGCGCCGGAGTGCGGAGTTCTCGGGCCGCTCCAGGAGCGCGCCTACGAGGCGTGCATTCCCCTCGGCGTCAGCCTGGAGATCACCCTGCGCTGCAACATCCGCTGCACGCACTGCTACAACTTCGATCGCGGGGTCGCGCGGTCGGCTCCGGCTCCGGAGCTCGGGATGGAGGAGCTTCGGACGCTCCTGGACGATCTGCGGCGGGCGGGGACGCTTTTTCTGGCGCTGACGGGCGGGGAGGCGCTCGTTCATCCGCGCTTCTGGGAGATCCTGGACGAGGCGGCGGCGCGGGCGTTCGCCGTCCAGCTTCTGTCCAACGGGACGCTGCTTTCGGAGCGCGTGTGCGACCGTCTGGCGGCCTACCCGAATTTCTGGGGGGCGAGCCTCAGCCTCTACGGAGCGCGGCCGGCCACGCACGACGCGATTACCCGTTCCCGGGGCTCGCTCGAGCGGACCTGGGCGGGGGCCGAGCGGTTGCGCGCGCGGGGAGCGGCGGTGTCGCTCAAGTTCATTCTCATGAAGGGGAACGCGGCCGAAACCGCGGAGGTCCTCGAACGGGCCGCCGCGCGGGGGTTTGCGTGCGACGTGGACGCCACGATCACGGGCCGCTACGACGGGACGCGGGGGAGTCTTTCGGACCGGGTGGACCTGGAGACGCTGCGGGAGCTTTACGCGGGTCCCCTGCGTTCCCGGGTCGGGGGACGCCGGGCGGTGGGCTCGGACGACGACTTCCGGTGCAATTGCGCGCGGGGGAACGCCGCGGTTTCGGCTTCGGGGGAGGTGTATCCGTGCATCGCGGCGCCGGTTCCCGCCGGGAACATCCGGGAGCGGTCGTTTCTGGAGATCTGGAAGGAGTCGCCCGTCTTCCGGTGGATCCGGGGACTGCGGACGCGGGACTTCCAGGCCTGCGCGCCGTGCGCGCTCAAGGAGTGGTGCCGCCGGAGTCCGGGTCCGGCGTATCTTCTGCACGGGGACTACACGGGAGTGGATCCCTGGACGTGCGGGGAGGCGGCGATTCTGAAGGAGCTGGAGGAAGCGGACGCCGGACGTCGGGCGCCGCGGTAGGTTCGGGACAGGGGACCATGGCTTCGCTTTCGCTGCTTGTGGTGGACGACGATCCGGCCCACCGGCGGATCTTCACGGACCTCGTGGCGGCGCGCGAGGAGGTGGAGGTCTTCGAGGCGGCCGACGCCGAGGAGGCGCTGCGGCTTCTGCGGATGCGCGCGTTCGACGTGGCCTTCGTGGACGTCATGATGCCCCGGGTCGGGGGGATGGATCTCCTGGAACGCCTGAGAAAGGAACGTCCGGGCATGGAGGTCGTCATGGTGACGGCCTACGGGACGATCGAAGGGGCGGTTCAGGCGATGAAGCTGGGGGCGTCGGACTATCTGCCCAAGCCCTTCAAGCTCGACCAGGTGTCGCTCATCCTGGAGCGCCTCCGGAAGGTGCATCGGCTGCGCTCCGAGAACGAGCGGCTGCGGCAGGAGCTGCAGGAGCGCTATGCGGCGCGGAACCTCATCGGACTGACGCCGGCGATGGAGCGGTGCAACGAGCTCATCGACCGCGTGCGGCGGGAGGACTGCACGGTTCTCATTCTCGGCGAAAGCGGCACCGGCAAGGAACTCATCGCGCGGGCGATCCACTACGACGGTCCGCGGCGGGACCGTCTCTTCGTGCCGATCGACTGCGGCGCGATCCAGCCGGCGCTCCTGGAGAGCGAGCTTTTCGGGCACGAGAAAGGGGCCTTCACGGGGGCGCACGCGCGCAAGACCGGGCTTTTCGAAATCGCCCACGGGGGCACGGTTTTCCTCGACGAGGTGGGGGAGATTCCCCTGGAGCTTCAGGCGGCGCTTCTGCGGGTGCTCCAGGAGCGCAAGATCCGTCCGGTCGGAGCCACGGAGTACCGGGACGTGGACGTGCGGATCGTGGCGGCGACGAACCGCCCGCTGGAGCGCCTGGTGGCGGAAGGGAAGTTCCGGCAGGATCTCTATTACCGCCTGAACGTCGTCGCCATCCGCGTGCCGCCGCTGCGGGAGCGCAAGGACGACATTCCCCTTCTCGTCGAGCATTTCCTCCGGCGGTACGAGACGAGGGGCGCGCGCAAGGTGTCCGGGATCTCGCGCGAGGCGCTTCATCTCCTGCAGCGCTACGACTGGCCGGGGAACGTCCGCGAGCTGGAGCACGCGGTGGAGCGGGCCTGCACGCTGGGGAAGACGGAGCGGATCGAGGTCGAGGATCTTCCGCCGAGCCTCCTGGAGGCGGTGCGGGCCAAGAGCGAGCCGCCGCCGGGAGGGGGGCAGTCCATCGAGGAAATGGAGGTCGCCGCGATCCGGCGGCTCCTGGCGGAATGCGAGGGGGACACCGCCCGCGTGGCCCAGATTCTCAAGATCGACCGAAGCACCCTCTACCGGAAGATCAAGAGGTACGGCCTTCCGCTTCCCCGGTCGCGGGGGGAGCATCATCGGGCGTAGGGGCTTCGAAAAGCTCCCGCTGAGGCCCGGGGGGCACGCGAAACGACGCCGTCGAGAGCGCCGGCGCCTCGTCCGAAAGGCCCGCCCGGCGGCAGGCGGCGCGGAAGAGGGCGTGGATCTGCGCGGCGTAGGGCCCTTCGCCCGTCATGCGGCTTCCGAAGCGGGGGTCGTTGAGCCGTCCTCCGCGCACATCCCGGAGGCGCGCCAGGACGCGTCCGCGGCGCCCGGGCCGATGCCGCGCCAGCCATTCCGAAAAGATTTCCGCGACCGCTCCCGGGAGGCGGAGCATCGTGTGGCCGGCGAACCCGGCGCCCGCTTCGCGCGCCGCCCGGAGGATGGCGGGGATTTCATGGTCGGTGAGCCCCGGAATGACGGGGGCCACGTTGACGCCGACGGGGACGCCCGCGGCGGAGAGCCGGCGGATCGCCTCGAGCCGCCGGGCGGGGATGGACGTGCGGGGTTCCAGCGCCCGGGCGAGATCCGGGTCGAGGGTGGTGATGGAGAGGATCGCCGCCGCGGCGCCGCGGGCCGCCAGCCGCGCCAGGAGGTCTGCGTCGCGCGTGACGAGGAAGTTCTTGGTGATGACGGCCACGGGATTTCCGAATTCGGCGAGGACCTCAAGGCACCGGCGCGTGAGCAGAAGCCGCCGTTCCGCGGGCTGGTACGGGTCGGTGACCCCGCTCAAGGCGAGGGCGCGCGGCTTCCAGCGGGGGGAGGAGAGTTCTTTTCGGAGAAGTTCGGGCGCGTCCTCCTTGACGAGAATTCGGGTTTCGAAATCCAGGCCGGCCGAGAAGCCCAGGTATTCGTGCGTCGGCCGGGCGTAGCAGTAAGCGCATCCGTGCTCGCAGCCTCGATAAGGGTTGAGGCTGGCCTCCATGCCGATATCGGGGCTGCTTTGGAGGACGACGACGGAGCGGGCGGTGTCCTTGAGGAATTGGGTTCGAGGGAGGGGCTCTTCGGGATCGGCGGCTTCGGGGTCCGGGACGAAGGAGCGTCCCTCGAATCGGTTCGGGGGGTTGCCGGCCGCGCCTCGTCCCCTGGGGGGATTCATGACCTCACTATAGCCGGCGCGCCGCGAATTGCAAAATTTGCGCGCCGGATTGGCGGTTTGCAAATAAAAAATGGGTTTACCGAATAATCCATGAAATAGCGGTATAAGACCCTGTTCTCCAGGGGTTTGCGTGTGGATCGGCGGAGGGCGTGGCACGAAGGTTGCTTAGGGTTCCTGCGTGATGAAGGACGAAAAAGGCGCCCAGCTGAACCTGAGGGAGGCCTGCGGAGTGGGCGGGTCTCCGGAGGCGGTCGTGGTCGCTCCGGACGGCTCGAAGCTCTTCGTCCTGGATGCCGAAGAGGGCCGCGTGAGCGTGGTGGGCGTCTCGCGGATGCTCCTTCTGGGGCGGATTCCGGGCGCCTTGGCTCCCGGCCGGGTCCGGGTTTTGCGCCCGGGCGGTCGCCGGAGCGTTTACTGCGCGGGGGTCGGGGGAGAGCTGGCGATCTTCGACCTGGAAGGCGAGTCTTCCCGGAAGCTCGTGGATTGCGGAGGCGGCACGTGCGACCTGGGGGTTCTTCCCGGGGAACGGTGGGCGGTGCTCACCGTCTCCTCGGGCGGGACGGGGGCCGCGGTGAAGGCGAGCGCGAGGGACCTTTCCGCTTCGGACTGGGTGGCGTTTCCGGGCTCGCCCCGGCCGGGAACGCTCCGCCTGGCTCCGCGGCTGGGTCTGGGGGCGGCCGTTCTCGCCGGCGAAGAGGGCCGACCCGAGATGCTGGCCGTATGGACGCTGGAGCCTTTCGCCCCTCTTTTCACGCTGCCTCTGGACGGGGAATGCCGCGCGTTGGAGTTCGGGGCCTCCGGGGGGATCCTCTTCGTGGGGGCGACCGGGGAGGAGGAAGTCCTGGGGGTGGACCTGGGGACCCGCCGGGTCGTCCGCCGGTTCCGGATGGCGGGGCGACCGTTCGGCCTGGCGGCCGACCCGGCCGGGCGGTCCCTGTGGGCGCTCTGCGAGAACCTGGGGCATCTGGCCGCCCTGGACCTGCGTCGCGGGGTCGTGGCGGCGCGCATCCCCCTGGAAGGCGTCCGGGCGGGGGACAGCCGCATCCTTCCGAGCCCCGAAGGCCGGCTGGCGCTCGTGGCCGAGCCCGCGGCGGGCAGCGTTTCCCTCGTGGAGCTGCGCCCCGGCGAAGGCCGGCCGGCGGCGCTGGTGGATCGGCTGGAACTGGGCCGGCAGGTGACCGAAGCGGCGTGGAGCCCCTTCGGGGACGAGGTGTACGTGACGGACCGGGAGCTCGGCGCGGTCCTGGCCCTCGAGGTCGATCGCTCCGGCCTGCGCCTCAAAGACACGGACGAATACCTGATCGAGCGGCTCCTGGAGACGGAGTCCGAGGACGTCCCGCTGGACGAGCCGTTCGATCCGAAAAATCCCCTATTCCCTCCTTAGTCCTCTGACGCGGCTCCCCCCGCCTCGCACTGGGGCCGGGGGGAGCCGCCAAGAGGCATTCGCGCGATCCGATCGGATAGAATTCGGGCGTGAGTCTCCTCGGGCGCCTCTCCGTGGTCGGCGCGCGCCGGACGCTTCCCGCTCCGCCGCCCGCGGGTCTGCTGGATCGCGCCCGCCGCGAGCGCACGCTGCCGGTCGTCTGCCGAAACCTCGGAATCCCGTGTTCGGAGGAATCCTCCATCCTCGCCCGGCAGCTCTGGGCGGTCCGCCAGGCGCGCGAGATTCTTTCCGAAGTCGAAGCGCTCCCCCTCAAGGGACTTCACCTGGCGCACCGCCTTTATCCTTCGCCCGGCCTGCGCGACATGGGAGACATCGACCTTCTGGTCCGGCGGGAGACGGTGGTCGAGGCCGACCGGACGCTTCGGCGGCTGGGGTATGTACCCGAGCGCGATCCGCGTCCGTCTCTTGAGGTCCCGGACGCGTGGGTGAACTCGGTCCTTTACGCCCGCGGGCGCGACCTTCCGGTCCACCTGCATTGGGATGTGCGGAACGGATCGCTTCCAGGGTTCATGGTGCGGATCGACCCGGAAGAGATCTGGCGGGAGCGCGACGGCGGCGGGATGGCGCCGCATCACCTGCTGGTGACGCTTTGCGAGCACGCGCTCAAGCATTCGTACGATGCGCTCGTCCATCTGACGGACATCGAGCTGGCGGCCCGGGCGGTGCGATGGGAGCGCGTGGAAGAGGTCGCGCGGCGCTGGGGTCTGGAGCGGGCGGTCTACTTCGCGCTTGTCCTGGTCCGGGACCTGCTGGGGGTGGAGACGCCGGGGCTGAAGCGTTTCCGGCCGGCGGGGGACGGTCCGGCGGCGCAGGCGTTTCTGGCGTCCGCCCGGCGGCGCCGGTGGGTGGGACTTTCGGCGCTGGGCTATCTTCTGCTGGCGGAAGGACCCGCCGGAAAGATCCGTTTTCTTCGGGAGATGTTTCGTCCGCCGCGGGGCGGTCCGGGATTGCGTTCGCGGACCGCCGGGAGCCGCCTGCGCCGGGCGGTGGAGCTGGCGTGGCGCGGGCTTACTTCGCCGCCGGGGTAGCCGGCCCGAGCGCGTTCACCCGGGCGGCCAGGCGCGCCTTGTGGCGGTCGGCGTTGTTCCGATGGACGACGCCCTTGACCACGGCGCGGTCCAGGAGGCGGTACGCGGTCGAAAGCTGGGCGCGCGCGCCGGCGGCGTCCTTCTTCTCGACGGCCGCCAGCACCTTCTTCATCTGCGTGCGGAGCGCGCTCTTGATCGAGTGATTGCGCAAACGGCGCTTCTCGCTTTTCTTCCACGCCTTAAGCGCGCTGATCGTATGAGCCACTTCGGCGGCCTCCTCAGAACGGGGCAGGAAACATAGCGGAAACGGCCGGGAGCGTCAAGCTTATTTCTTGCCCAGCTCGGCCTGCCACTTTTCCACGAGCTGGGAGACGTCCTTGTAGGCGATGTCCACCTCGAGGATCTTCTTGCCCAGCTCGACGGCCTCGGCCGGCTTGCCGGCCTCGGCGTTGCAGATCATGCGGTTGTAAAGGATCGCGAGCTTGCGGTCGTGGGAGAGGACGCCGTCCTCGGCGAGCTGGTACTGCTTGTCGGCCATGTCGTAGAGCTTCTTGCGCTGGAAGCACATGCCGAGATAAAGGTGGGAGTCCGCCTTCTTCTTGGGGTCCCGCACGGACTGCTGGAACTCGCCGATGGCCTTGTCCACGAACGCCGGGCCCGCCTGGTAGTAGGCCCGGCCCAGCTCGTAGCGCAACCCCATGTCCGTGGGGCGGTCCTGCACGCGCCGCTCGAAACTCTGCAGCTTGAACTTGAGCTGGGCCGCCTGCAGCTCCTTGACCTTGGCGGCGTCTCCCGCCTTCTGAGCGGCCTCGATCTGCTGGTCGTACATCCGCAGCGCGCAGTCGTCCACCTTGTCCCGAAGGACGGAGTCCTGGGGATTGATCTGAACCGCCTTCTTGTACCACTCCTGGGCGGTCTTGTAGTCCTTCTTCTTCTCGAAGTAAAGATCGCCGATTTTGCGGGGCAGGCGCGCGTCGGCCGGATTGAGCGAGAATTCCGACACGAGCCCCTGGACCACGGCCTGGAACTGCTCCTCGGTCTGGATGAGATGCGCCTGCGCCTCGAGCTTCGACGCCGCATCCTTGTCCTTGATGACGTCGCGGTAGCTCTGAGCGTCCTTGAAGCCGTCCTCCATGGTCTGCTGCGCGGCCAGGTCCCGCTGAAGCCGCTCGAGGTCGCGGTCTTCCCGGGCGACTCCCTGGAGCTTCTGGAGGATCGTCTGCGCCTCGCGGATCTTGCCCGTCTCCTTGTAGGCGGCGACGAGAATCTTGGCGGCGGCGATGTTCTGCGGGTCGTCCCGGAACGCCATTTCGGCCTCGGCCGCGGCGGCGTTGAAATGCTTCTGGCCCAGAAGCGTCTCCGCCAGGACCGTGCGCACCCGGGAGTTGGTAGGGTCGTCGTTGAGGTATTTCTGGCAGATCTCGATCTTCTTGGCCGGATCCTTGGTCGCTTTGATCTGCAGCTCGAACTGACCCTTGAGGGCGATGAGCTTGATCCGGCTGGTGGCCCCCAGCTCCTGGAATTTCTTCATGAGCGTCACCCGCAGGGCCTTGCGGGCCTCGGCGTGGTCCGGATCCAGGAGCAGGATCTGCAGGAAAAGATCGCGGGCGTAGTCGTAGTTGTGTTTCTGGAACGCCTCGTCCGCTCGCTTGTAGAGGGCCTGAATGTCGGGCATGGCTCGCGCTCGATTACCCCGGCGATGCTACCCCCGCGGCCGGTTCGATGTCAACACTTGGGGCTCCCGCCGCCGGGCCAAAGGTTGTAACCCGCCCCGCGCCGCTCTATAATGAGGCCTGATGGAACTCCTTTACTATCCCGACCCCCGCTTGCGCGAACGCGCTCAACCCGTCGACCGCGTGGACGACGAGATTCGCCGCGCCGTTCCCCGCATGTTCGAGATCATGTACCGCGCCCGCGGGATCGGCCTGGCCGGTCCCCAGGTGGCCCTGGCGCGGCGCGTGGTCGTCGCCAACCTCACCGGCGATCCCAAGGCCAAGGAGGCCGAGCAGGTCTTCCTCAATCCGGAAATTCTCGAGAAGTCCGGACGGATGCGGGAGGAGGAAGGGTGCCTCTCGCTTCCCGGGATCGCCGTCGTCGTGCCGCGGGCCGAACGGGTCGTGGTGCGCTACCGGACGCTTGAGGAGCGCGTCGTGGAACGCGCCGCCGAGGGGCTCGAAGCCAAGCTTTTCCAGCACGAGATCGACCACCTGGACGGGATCCTCCTCGTCGACAAGATGACGCCGGCCGACCGGAAGCAATGGGCGCCGCTTCTGAAGGAGCTGGAGGAGCAGCACCAGGCCCGGGCGCGCCGCACCCGCGGGGGCGGTTCCGCGGCCTCCTCCCCTGGGGCGGGCAACGCCGTCGAAGCCCGCGGCGCGGCCCGCGAAGGCGGGTCGGGCCGGACCGCCGCCCTCTGATGGAAATCCTGTCCGGGCTGGAAGCGCTTCCGGATCCCCGCCTGAACGGGTCCGTGGTGACCTGGGGCGTCTTCGACGGCGTTCACCGCGGGCACCGCCGCGTCCTCGAGACGCTCCGGAACTGGGCGCGCGAAATCTCCGCCCCCTCCGTCGCGATCACGTTCGACCGGCCCCCTTCGGAAGTCCTGACCGGAAAGCCCGTGCCGCTCCTGGTTCCCCTCGAGGAGCGCCTGCGGCGGATCGGCGACACGGGGGTCGATTTCGCCCTGGTGATCGCCTTCACTCCCGAATTCGCCCGCCTCGGCGCGGACGACTTCGTGCGCGACGTGGTGGCCGGCCGCCTGCGCGCGCGGGGCATCGTCCTGGGACACGATTCCCGGTTCGGCCGCGGACGGGAAGGGGACCTTGATCTCCTGACGCGCCTGGGGCGCGATCTGGGGATCGAGGTCCGCCGCTGCGCGCCCGAGCTGCATCAGGGCAAGCCCGTCTCCAGCTCTCTCATCCGGGAGGCCGTCGCGGCCGGACGTCTGGAGGAGGCGACGCTTCTTCTCGGACGCGCGCCGTCGGTGACCGGAACCGTCGTCCGCGGCGACCGCCGCGGCACCCGGCTGGGTTTTCCCACGGCCAATATCCCTCTGGGCCGCGTCGTCCATCCGCCCGCGGGCGTCTACGCCGTCGAGGCCTCCCTCGAAGGGCGCGTCTACCGCGGCGTGGCCAATCTGGGAACCCGGCCGACCTTCGAAGCCGGGGGGCGGGAGGTCCTCGAGGTCCATCTTCTGGACTATCCCGGCGGGGATCTCTACGACCGGGTCGTCGAAGTTCGGTTCCTCCGCCGGCTTCGGGAAGAACGCCGGTTCGACGACGCCGAGGCGCTCCGGCGGCAGATCCAAGCCGATATAGAATCCGTGCGGAGCCGCTGACGGCCGGCGCGGACGAATGATGCTGTTCGATGAAACGTTCCTGAGGAAGCTCGAGGCCCTCCGGCTGGCGGTCCGCCGCTCCATCGCGGGGCGCCGGGAGGGCGAGCGTCCGACGCGCCGGTCCGGCGGCGCCTCCGAGTTCGTCTCCTACCGCTCGTATGTCCAGGGCGACGACTTCCGGTCGATCGACTGGAACCTCTACGGAAGGCTCGGCCAGCTCTACGTCAAGGAGTTCACCCGCGAAGAGGCCCTTCCCGCGCGCGTGTTCGTCGATACGACCTTGTCCATGGCCCCCAAGTTCGACTACGCCCGGCGGCTGGGCGCGGCCCTGGCGTGGGTGGCCCGCCGGGAATGCCCCGTGCAGTCCCTGGAGGAACTGGAGGCCCTTCGCCTGGGAAGCCCCTTCCACGTCCCGCCTCTGTCCCGCGGGCTCGTTCTTGTGGTGAGCGATCTGTGGGACGAGAGCCTGCGGCCCAGCCTCAGCCGCATCCGCGCCGAGCGGGTGGTGGTGCACGTGCTTTCTCCCGAGGAGCTGGAGCCTCCCTTTCGCGGCAAGGTGCGGCTTGTGGACGCCGAAACGGGCGAGAGGCTCGACCGGTTCGTAGGGGAGGAGGAGGCGGCGGCCTATCGGCGGGCGCTCGAGGAGCATTGCGAGGCCTGGAAGCGGTGGTGTTTCGACCGGGAGATCAACTACGTGCGCTTCTCGAGCGCCACTCCGCTGGAGGAAGCGGTGCTCGTTTACCTCCGCCGGGCGGGGGTGCTGGAATGAGCTTCGAGACGCCGGGGGCGCTCTGGGGGCTCCTGACGCTGGCGCTCCTGGCGCTTTTCAGCCTGTGGCGCCAGGCGGCCGCGCGCACCGTGGTCCCGAGCCTTCTGCTCTGGAAGAAGATTCCGGAGCGCAACCCGCCGCTCCGGGCGCTGCGGCGGCCGCGGTGGCGGATCGATCTCCTCTTTCAGGCGCTCGCGGTGACGTGCCTCGTTCTGGCTCTGGCCGGCCCGTACGTCGCCTCGTCGCGTCCGAAGCCTCGAAGGGTGGCGCTGGTTCTGGACACGTCGGCCCGGATGCTGGCCGGAGGAAAGTGGGAGCGAGCCCGGCGGGAGGCGGCGCGCTGGGTCGAGGAGAAGCTTTCGGGCGACGAGGTGGCGTTCTACGCCTCCGATCCTTCTCCGCGCCGCGCGGAGCGCCTCGAGGAGATCCGGCCGGTTCACGCGCACGTCGATCTCGGTCCGCTCCTGGCGGTGGCGCGTTCGCAGGCCGACGAGGTGGTCGTCTTTTCCGACCGGCCGGTCGAAGGGGCGCATCTGAGGCTCCTGGCCGGTCCCGCGGGCAATGTGGGGATCGTGGAGTTCACCGCGGCGGAGGACGAGCTTTTTGCGCGCGTGGTCAACCACGGTCCGCCGCGGTCCGTGAGGGTGCGGTGGAGCGTGGACGGTGAGGCGCGGGAGGAGGAGCGGACGCTCGAGTCGGGCGTCTCGGCGTGGTCGCGGCGGGGCGACTTCCGCAAGGCGCGGCGCGTGTCGATCGAAGTGCGGGCGGAGGACGGCTTCGCGCTGGACGACCGGGGGGACGCGGTTCGTCTGGAGCCCGATCGAATCGTGGTTTCGCTTTCCGGCCAGCGGGTGCCGCTTCTGGAGCGCGCCCTTCGGGCGGCGGCGGGGGTGGAGCTCCGGTACGACGGCGGCGCGGGTCAGGTGGCGATCGGCGTGGACGAGGAGCCGCCGGCGGGGGAGCTTCGCGTGAGGATTCATCCGCCGCGGGGGGCGCTCGAAGGGGAAGCGGTCGTCGCGCGGCATCCTCTCATGGAGGGGCTGGAGCGGCGGGCCGCGGAGGAACTAGTGCCGGCGGGGGTGGGGGAGCTCCCGGCGGGGGCGCGGGAAGGAGAGCCGCTTCTCGTCGTGGGCGGCCGGCGCGCGGCCGCGATCCGGGGTCGCGAAGTGCATCTTTCGATCGACTGTGCGCCGGACCGGTGGCCGGCCACGGTCTCGTTTCCCATCTTCTGGGCGAACGTGATAGACTTTGCGAGGCGCGGCGCCTCGGGCTGGAAGGTGTTCCGTACGGGGCGGCCCGTGGAGCTTCCGGCCAAGGCGCGGATCGTGGACCCTTCCGGCCGCGAGAGCGCGCCCTCGCGGACCTTTCTCGGGTACGAGGTCGGAGAGTACGTTCTGAGGTTCGCAGACGGCGAACGGAGGATTCGGACGAGCCTCCTGGACGAGCGGGAGTCGGACACGGCGGGCGAGGCGCGGGATCTCGATTGGAATCCCGCGGACCCGGCGGGTCGGGAGCCGCTCCGAAGGTCCCTGGCCGGCCTGGGGGCGGCGGCGGCTTTGGGGTTTCTGGCGCTGGCGTGGCTGGCGCAGGCGCGGGGGGATTGACGGCGACAGCGTCTATGGGCAAGACCATTCTCGCGATCGACGACTCGAAGAAGATCCTCGACATCATCAGGTACTTCCTCGAGCAGGAGGGGTATTCGGTCAAAGCGGTCCAGGATCCGCGGGAGGGGCTAAAGGTCGCCCGCGAGGGGGGGATCGACCTCATTCTGCTCGACATCATGATGCCCGGGATGGACGGCTACACGGTGTTCGACCGCCTCAAGAAGGATCCGGCGACGCAGGAGATTCCCGTCGTCATGTTGACGGCCAAGGCGATCATTCTGCACACCCCGAAGGATTTCTTCTATGGGCTCTATGGATTCCTGGCCAAGCCCTTCTCCAAGCAGCAGCTCGTGAAGGTCGTGGGGGAGGCGCTCCGGGTGACTCAGGAGGAGCGGGAAGGAGCGGACGGGAAGGGGGAGGCGTCCGATCCCGAGCTTCCGGAATCGGAGACGCCCAATCACTTGTCCTGAGGGGAGGCGCGCCTTTCTCCGGGGACCGCGAATTGACCCCCTCTGAGGGCGGTCTTATAATTTCACCCTAATGCTCCGCTACGTGACGGCCGGGGAATCTCACGGCAAGTGTCTGATCGCCCTGATCGACGGAGTCCCGTACGGGACGCCGGTGTCTTTGGAGGCGGTCAACGCCGAGCTTCAGCGTCGCCAGGGGGGATATGGGCGCGGGGCGCGGATGAAGCTGGAGAAGGACGAGGCGGAGATCCTCACGGGGGTACGCAAGGGGCATACGCTCGGAAGTCCCCTGACCCTGCAGATCGCCAACCGCGTCCAGAACGCGGAGGATCTCAATCCGATCACGCGTCCCCGACCCGGCCATGCGGATCTGGCGGGGGCGATGAAGTACGGCACGCAGGACGCGCGGGACGTGGCGGAGCGGTCGAGCGCCCGGGAGACGGCGGCGCGGGTGGCGGCCGGGGCGTTCGCCGGGTCCTTTCTGACGCACTTCGGCATCCGCGTCCTGGGATACGTGGTCGAGGTCGGCGGGATTTCGAGCGATGCGCGGATCGACGACCCGGACGAGCTTGTGCGGGTGCGGGACGAGTCGCTCTTCTATACGCTCGACCGGTCGCTGGACGACCGGATCCGGGCGCGGGTGGACGAGGCGCGGGCGGCGGGGGACACGCTGGGGGGCGTCTTCGAGGTGCGGGTCTTCGGGGCGCCGCCGGGGCTGGGGAGTCACGCCGGGTGGGAGCACAAGCTCGACGGCGCTCTGGCGCGCGCGCTCATGTCGGTGCAGACGGTGAAGGCGGTCGAAGTGGGGCTGGGGTTCGAGGCCGCGCGCCGGCCGGGTTCCCAGATGCACGACGAAATCGTGATGGGGCCGGACGGCCGGCTGGGGCGTTCGCGCAACAACGCCGGCGGGATCGAAGGCGGGATGACCAACGGGCAGCCCGTCGTGGTCCGGGCGGCCTGCAAGCCGATTTCCACGCTGCGCAAGCCGCTTCAGACCGTGGATCTGGCCTCCAAGGAGCAGGCGCAGGCGCTCTATGAGCGGTCGGATGTCTGCGTGGTGCCGGCCGCCAGCGTCATCGGCCAGGCGGTGGTCGCCTTCGAAATCGCGCGGGCGTTTCTGGACAAGTTCGGCGGCGACACGTTCGAGGAGACCCGCCGGCGCCACGAGGAATACCGCCGGCAGTTGGAGCGGTACGGGCGATGAAGTCGGGGGCCCCTTCGGAGCCCGGGGAGCCCAGGCCCGCCAACATCTGGGCGCTGACGTGGCGCTTCCTGCGCCGGGCCCGCCCCTACGCTCCGCGCATCGCCCTGACGCTCGCGGTGGTGCTCGTGGCCAGCGGGGCCAAGACGATCCAGGCCTGGATCGTCAAGCCCGTGATCGACAACGTCGGGGCCGAGCGTCCCGGCGCGCCGGCCGAGGACACGGGGACCGGAAGCTGGCTCAAGCGTCTCGGGCGGCCTTCGGACTGGGACATCCGGCTCGTGGCCGGCCTGGCGATCGCGCTTTCCCTCGTCATGTTCGTTTTCGGGTACCTTCGGGACACGATGACGAACTGGCTCACCAACCGCATCGTGGCCGACCTGCGCAACGACGTGGCCGAGCACCTGGCCTATCTGCCGCTGAGGTTCCACTACGACCGAAAATCGGGGGATCTCGTGTCCCGGACCACCAACGACGTCGCGGTGGCGGAGGCCGCGGCGAACTTCTATTTCGACGACGCGATCGTTCATCCGATCATGATCCTGTGGGCGCTGGCGGCGGCGTTCTACACGAACTGGATGCTGGCGCTGGGAGCGCTGCTGTTTTTCCCGTTCTACGTCGTCGTCCTGGCGCGGGTCGGGCGCCGCATGCGCAAGGCGCGCAAGAAGAGCCTGGAGCATCTGGGGGACATGACCGGGACGATGCTTCAGACCTTCGGGGGCATCAAGATCGTCAAGGCCTTCAACACGGAGGCCGACCAGGTGCGGGAATTCCGCCGCCACAACGAGAATTATTTTCAGAAATACATGGCGAGCCTCCGCCGCAAGGCCATCGGGGAGAACATGAACCAGCTCTTCATGGGGCTGGCGCTCGCGGTGGTGCTGGTGGTGGGATACCAGCTTCTCGAGCTCGGCCGGATCACGCCGGGGCAGCTCGCCTTCTTCGGGCTGGCGGTGGCGATGATCAATTCCTCGGTCCGGGAGCTGTCGAAGTCCTACAACCGCCTCGTGGAGGCTTCGGCGGGGTGCGAGCGCGTGTTCGAGATCCTCGACCAGCCGCGCGAGAGCGAACACGCGACGGGCGAGGAGCTGGGAGGCCGCGTCTCCTCGGTGGAGTTCCGGGGGGTGACCTTCGCCTACGACGGCGTGCCCGTGCTGCGGGACGTGAGCCTCAAGGCGCGGCCGGGCGAGGTGCTGGCGGTCGTGGGCCGCAGCGGGGCGGGCAAGACCACGCTGGTGGACCTGCTCTGCCGTTTCTATGACCCGCAGGAGGGGGCGGTGTTCGTCAACGGCGTGGATCTCCGGCGGGTGCGGCGTTCGTCGCTCCTGGCGCGCGTGGCCGTGGTCACCCAGGAGACCTTCCTCTTCCACGCCACGATCGGGGAGAACATCCGTTACGGGCGCCGGGACGCGACGCCGGCGGAGGTGGAAGCGGCGGCGCGCGCGGCCTACATCCACGAGTTCATCGCCTCTCTGGAGCGCGGCTACGAGACGCCCGTGGGAGAGCGCGGGGCCAAGCTCTCGGGAGGGCAGCGCCAGCGGATCGCGATCGCCCGGGCGATCCTCCGGGATCCCGACATCCTCATTCTGGACGAAGCCACCAGCGCCCTGGACGCCGAAAGCGAGCAGGCCGTCCAGGCGGCCCTTCAGAACCTGCTGCGTTCAGACCACCGCATCACCTTCGTCATCGCCCACCGCCTGTCCACGGTGCGGGGGGCGGACCGCATTCTCGTGCTCGATCAGGGACGCCTGGCGGAGGAGGGTTCGCACGAGGATCTCCTGGCGCGGGGGGGCGTCTACGCCGCGCTCTACCGGACGCAGCTGGCCGAGTGACGGGCGCCCGCGTCACCCTTCGTGGGCGCGCACGGCCTGAAGCGCTTCGCCCGGGGTTCGCGCGTCCAGAAGCGCGGCGCGGAACGCTTCCAGGCTCAGGAGCTTGGCCGCGGCGGCCAGCGCCCGCAGATGCGTCCGGGTCGAGGGCCGCGGGATCGTCAGAAGAACGATGAGGCGGGCGGGGCGGCCGTCGACCGATTCGAAGGGCACTCCGCGGGGAGCGACGGCCAGGGCCGCGGCGGGTTCGCGCAGGCCGTCCACGGCGGCGTGGGGGAACGCGATCCCGTTTTCGAGTCCCGTGGACGCCAGCCGCTCGCGCGCCCGGAGGGCGTCCAGGGCGGCGTCCCGGCGTTCCCGGGGGAGCCGCGCGCCCGCCACGAGGGCGTCCACGAGCCGGACGATCGTCTCCTCTTTGTCGCGGGCCTGGAAGCCGAGGACGATCTGGTTTTCCCGGAGGAGATCGCTCAGTTTCACGACGCTCCCTCCCCGGCCGCCGCCCGGTCAGGCGCTCTCGAGATCCCGGAGATGGGCTTCGAGTTCCCTCACCTTGGCCTGGAGGGCCTCGAGCTTGGCTTCGACCTCCTCGGCGAGTTCCGGCTTGCGGCGGCGGAACTCCTCGTTGGCGAGCTGCCGCTCCAGCTCGGCGGCCTGGCTGCGCCCCCGTTCGAGCTCCCGCCGCGCGCGTTCCCGCTCGGCGGCCACGTCGATTTTCCCTTCCAGAGGCACATAAACGGTGAAATCGCCGGCCGCCGCCGTCGCCGAAAGACGCGGCTTGGCCTGATGCGCGCCGATTTCGAGCGCCTCCACGTTGGCCTGGGCGCGAAGGATGGACGCTCCGGCGCGCAGAAGTCCGGCGGTGCGCTCGTCCCGGGTCGAAAGGACCGCGGCCACGGGGATCTTCGGGGAAATGCCGTTCCGGCCGCGCACGTCGCGCACGAGGCGCACGGCCTCGAACACGAGCTCCAGGCGTTCCTCGATGTCCGGCCGCCGGAGCGACGCGGGCACCTCGGGCCACGGCGCGCCGATGAGGGCGCTCCGGGCTTCTCCGCGGAGGGCTCCGAGACGCTGCCAGATCTCTTCCGTGACGAAGGGCACGAAGGGGTGAAGCAGCCGCAGCGACGCGTCGAGTACGTAGGCCAGCGTCCGCCGGACGGCGGGCTCCTCGGCGCGGCGCTTCGAAAGTTCGATGTACCAGTCGCAGAAGTCGTTCCAGACGAACCGGTAGAGAAGCTGGGCGGCCTCGCCGAACTCGTACCGGTCCAGGGCGTCGGAAACCCCGGCGGCGGTGGCGGAGAGGCGGCTGAGGATCCAGAGGTCTTCCTCGAGGGCGTCCTTCTCGGGCGGCGAGGCCGGGGCGTCGCCGATCCTGGAGGCGGCATAGCGGGCGGCGTTCCAGAGCTTGGTGACGAAGTTGCGGGACATCTCCACCCGCTGGACCGAGAGCTTGCTGCCGAACTTGATGTCCTGCGCGCCGGTGCAGAGCCACGCGAGGGCGAAACGCAGGGCGTCCGCCCCGTACTCGTCGATGAGGCCCAGCGGGTCGATGCCGGTGCCCTTGGACTTGGATTGGCGCTGGCCCACGTCGTCCATGATCGAGGCGTGGATGACGACGTCGGAGAAGGGCTTTTCTCCGCGGAATTCGAGACCCGCCATGATCATGCGGGCCACCCAGAGGTTGATGATGTCCCGGGCGGTGACGAGGACCTGGGTGGGGTAGAACTTCTCGAGGTCGGGGGTTTCCTCGGGCCAGCCGAGCGTGGCGAACGGCCAGAGCGCGCTCGAGAACCAGGTGTCCAGGACGTCCTCGTCCTGCCGCAGCGCGCGGTCCCCGCAGGCGGCGCAACGGTCGGGATCCTCGACGGCGGCGGTCGCGTGTCCGGACCCGCAGTACCAGACGGGAATCCGGTGGCCCCACCAGATCTGTCGGGAGATGCACCAGTCCCGGATGTTTTCCATCCAGTCGTAGTAGAGCTTGGACCAGCGTTCGGGGTGGAAGCGCACGTCGCCCGACCGGACGGCCCGGAGGGCGGGGGCGGCCAGGTCCTTCATGCTCACGAACCATTGCTCGGAGAGGTAGGGTTCGAGGACGGTTCCGCACCGGTAGCAGGTGCCGAGCGGGACCGCGTAGTCCTCGACCTTTTCGAGGAGTCCGCGCGCCTCCAGGTCGGCGACGACGCGGGTCCGGCAGGCGAACCGGTCCAGGCCCCGGTAGGCGCCGGCCGCCTCGTTCATGACGCCCTTGGGGTCCATGACCGTGAGCGCCTTGATGCCGTGGCGGCGGGCGCACTCGAAGTCGTTGGGATCGTGGGCGGGGGTCACCTTGACGGCGCCCGAGCCGAAGGACGGGTCCACGAAGGCGTCCGCGATCACCGGGATGGGGCGCTCGGCCAGGGGCAGGAGGACGCGGCGGCCCGCGAGATTCTTGTAGCGGGCGTCGTCCGGGTGGACGGCGACCGCCATGTCGCCGAGCATCGTTTCCGGGCGGGTCGTGGCGACCACGAGGAACCGTCCGGGTTCGCCTTCGACGGGGTAGCGGACGTGCCAGAGTTTTCCCGGCTCTTCCTTGTGGACGACCTCGAGGTCGGAGAGCGCCGTCAGATCGCGCGGGCACCAGTTGACGATCGCCAGGCCGCGGTAGATGTAGCCCTTTTTGAAAAGCGAGACGAAGACGTGCCGCACCGCGCGGGTGTAGCCGGCGTCCATCGTGAAGCGCGTGCGGGACCAGTCGCAACTGCATCCCAGCCGGCGGAGCTGGTAGAGGATGGTATTGCCGTATTGCTCTTTCCACCGCCAGACGCGTTCCAGGAACTTTTCGCGCCCGAGATCCCAGCGGGTCTTCTTCTCGCGGGCGAGTTCACGCTCCACGACGACCTGGGTGGCGATGCCGGCATGGTCGGTGCCGGGAAGGTAGAGGGTTTCGTACCCTTCCATGCGCTTGCGGCGGGCCAGGATGTCCTGAAGGGTGTTGTTGAGCGCGTGCCCCATGTGGAGGGAGCCGGTCACGTTGGGCGGGGGGATGACCAGGGTGAAGGGCTCCCGGGGCGAGGCCGGGTCGGCCCGGAACCACCCTCCCTCTTCCCAGAGGCGGTAGATCCGCTCCTCGGCCTCCTTGGGGTCGAAGCGCGTGGCGAAATCCATAGGGGAGAGGGCCATTATAGGCCGGAGGGGTCCGGTGTCAACGCCGCCGGTCGCTCGGAGCGGACGAAGGGGGTCTTCAGGCGCTCTTGGACCCGCCGGACGCGTCGGCCGCGGCGCCCACTTCCTTCTTCTCGCCGGGTTCCTTCGGCTCGAAGAAGAGGTGTCCGTCCTTGAGGCTGATCTTGATCTCCTTGGCCTCACGGAACTCGCCGCGCAGGAGCCCTTCGGAGAGCGGATCCTCGACGAGCCGCTCGATCGCCCGCTTGAGGGGCCGGGCGCCGAAGTCCGGGTTGTACCCCTGGTCGATGAGGTATTCCAGCGCCTCCGGGGCCAGCGTGATGCGCAGGCCTTTCTTGGCCACGCGCTGCTCCACCGCCCGCATCTCGAGGTGGATGATCTGCTCGAGGTCCTGGCGGGTGAGGGGCCGGAACACGATGATGTCGTCCAGGCGGTTGAGGAACTCCGGGCGGAAGTGCTTCTCGACCTCCTTGGAGAGGAGCTCCTTCATCGCCTGGTAGGTCGTGTCCACCGTCACCTTCTTGAAGCCGAGGGTGGTCTGGTTCTTGAGGACCTCGGCCCCGATGTTGGAGGTCATGATGAGGATCGTGTTCTTGAAGTCGATGTTGCGCCCGAAGCTGTCGGTGAGGCGTCCCTCCTCCATGATCTGAAGGAGCATGTTGAAGACGTCCGAGTGGGCCTTCTCGATTTCGTCGAAGAGGACCACCGCGTAAGGCCGGCGGCGGATCTTCTCGGTGAGGTGTCCGCCCTCCTCGTAGCCCACGTAGCCCGGCGGGGCGCCGATGAGGCGCGACACGTTGTGCTTCTCCATGTACTCGGACATGTCGATCGTGATGAGGGCGCTCTCCTCGCCGAACATGATCCGCGCGAGCGCCTTGGCCATGAGGGTCTTGCCGACGCCCGTGGGGCCCAGGAAGATAAAGCTTCCGATCGGCCGCTTGGGATCCTTGAGCCCCGCGCGGGACCGGCGGATGGCGCGCGCCACGGCGCTGACCGCCTCGTCCTGGCTGACGACGATCTTGTGCAGCTCCTCCTCGAGATGGAGCAGCCGCTCCGCCTCTTTCTTCTCGATCCGGGTGAGAGGAATTCCGGTCATCATCGAGACGGTCTGGGCGATGACCTCGGCGTCCACGACGCCGTCGAACTCCTTGTTCTGCTCGCGCCACTCGGCGAGGATCTTTTCCTTGGTCTTCTTGAGCTGCATGGCGCGGTCGCGCATCTGGGCGGCCCGTTCGAACTCCTGCAGCGAGATCGCCTCGTCCTTCTCCTTTTCGAGTTTCTTGATCTCCTCCTCCAGCTCCTTGATGTTGGGGGGCGAGACCATGGACTGCAGCCGCACCCGCGCGCCGGCCTCGTCCATCACGTCGATCGCTTTGTCGGGCAGGAACCGCCCGTTGATGTAGCGCATGGAGAGGTCCACGCAGGCCTCCAGCGCCTCGTCCGTGTAGCGCACCCGGTGGTGCGCCTCGTACTTGTCGCGCAACCCCTTGAGGATCTCCAGGCTCTCCTCGCGGCCGGGGGGCTCCACGATGATCGTCTGGAACCGCCGCTCGAGCGCGCCGTCCTTCTCGATGTGCTTGCGGTACTCGTCGAGCGTCGTGGCGCCGATGCACTGGATCTCGCCGCGGGACAGCGAAGGCTTCAGGACGTTCGCCGCGTCGATGGCGCCCTCCGCGCCGCCGGCCCCCACGAGCGTGTGCAGCTCGTCGATGAAGAGGATGATGTTCTTGGCCCGGCGCACCTCGTTCATGACCGCCTTGATGCGCTCCTCGAACTGGCCGCGGTATTTCGTTCCCGCCACCATGAGCGCCAGGTCCAGGACCACGATCCGCTTGTCCTTGAGGACCTCCGGGACGTTGCCGTTGATGATGTCCTGGGCGAGTCCCTCGACGATCGCGGTCTTGCCCACGCCGGCCTCGCCGAGAAGCACGGGGTTGTTCTTCGTGCGGCGCGAGAGGACCTGCATGACGCGCTCGATCTCCTTGCGCCGGCCGATGACCGGATCGAGCTTGCGCTCGCGCGCCAGCTCCATGAGGTCGCGTCCGAAGGCGTCGAGCGCCGGGGTCTTGGACTTCGAGGTCTTGGTGTTGAGCTTGTCGTCCACATCCTGCTGGACGTCGGCCCCGAGGACCTCGAGCACCATGTCGCGGACCTCGTCGAGCTTGAGCCCGAGGTTGGTGAGGACCTGGGCGGCGATCCCCTCGTTCTCCTTGAGGAGCCCCAGGAGCAGGTGCTCCGTGCCGATGACGTCGTGGCCCAGCTGGCTGGCGGCCTCGCCGGCCAGCTCGATGACCCGCTTGGCGCGGGGCGAGAAGGGAAGCTGCCCCAGGGTGACGGTGGGAGAGGTGGAGGGGGTGATGAGCTTCTCGATTTCCTGGCGGATCCGTTTAAGATCCACGTTGAGGTTCTTGAGCACCTTGGCGGCCACGCCCCCGCCCTCCTGGATGATGCCGAGGAGGATGTGCTCCGTGCCGATGAACTCGCTGTTGAGCCGCTGGGCTTCCTGGCGCGCCAGGCTCATGACTTTGCGGGCGCGCTCGGTGAATTTCTCGAACATTCGGTGGATCTCCCGCTAGGATCGAGGAAGGGCCGCCGCGAGCACTATAGCACCCGGCCCCGGGACCGTCAAGGCACCCGGCCCGCGGCCCTCCTTCCTAGAACTATGACGTCCGGCGGCCCGCCCCCATTCCCCGGAACCGCCGCCGGGGCGGCGAACCTTCGCGCCGGCGCTTCGTTTGTGTTCCTGGAGGCCCTTTTGTAAAGTAGAAAGCCATGTCCGAACCGATGGCCAACCCGTTCCGCAAGCCCGGCGCCCCGGGGCCCCGGGTGCCGCCCCCTCCCGGCATGATGCCGCGCGAGTGGGCGCGCCTCTACGTCATGGCGCTCATCCTCCTTCTGGCCCTGGGCACCATGATCTATATGAAGAAAATGATTCCTTCCGGCGCCCCGCGCCCGGACGGAAAAGAAACGAGCGGCGTGGCCCTGGAATCCCGCCGCCCGCCGCAGGATTCCGGAGCGGACGAGGCCCGCCCGGAGCCGCCCGCGGGGCGCAAGAAGGAGATTCCCCTCGCTCCCTTGCCGGCCGACGGCGCCGTGCCGTACCGCGAGCTGGCCGCCCCCTTCCGCGACGGCGACGAGCCGCCCGTCAAGGAAACCCCCGAGTTCGTCAACCTCCTGAACGTCTTCCTGAACGCCGTCCCCGCGGAAGGCTTTTCCAAAGCCGTGGATCCGCAGGTTCCCGCCGACCGGGCGTTTCTGGAGCCGGATCGATACCGCGGGACCCCTTTGCGCACCTACGGGCGGCTCATCCGCATCTACACGGAGCCGCTCGACTGCACCACGCCCAACAACGTCGAGCGCGTCTACTTCGGCGTGATGCAGGAGTACAGGACCAACCGCACGGTGTGCTTTTATCTGCCGGAGCTTCCGAAGGATCCGGCCACGGGGAAGCCCCTCGCGTTTCGGACCTACCGCAAGGGGGGCGAGGAGTTTTACGAAGACTGGGTGGAAGTCGAAGGGATCTTTCTGCGCCGGTACATCTATCCGTCCCGCATGGAAGATCCTCAGGGGCAGCCGGTCTATGCCAAGTCCGCGCTGCTTTTCGCCAAAAACATCCGTCTGGCGCCCAGGCCGCAGTATTCCGATCACCGGGCCGGATTCATCGCGATGGTGAGCCTGGTGGCGGCCGTGATCGTGGCGATCGTGCTTGTCGCGGGGATCGCCAGCCGAAAGTACGGTTCCGGCGACCTGCGGATGAAGCTCCTGGCGCTTAAGCGGGCCAGGAAGGAGACGCCGCCGCCGGTCGCCGTGGCGCCCCCGGCCCAGGCGCCCTCCGCCGCGCCCAAGGACGAACCTCCGGCCGGAGGCGCGACGCCTCCCGCCGTCTGATCCTTTCGGGCGCTCCCCCTTTACGAGTCGCGGCGCGGACCGCGATGCTCCCGCCGGGGCGGTCTCCCGCCGCCTCCTCCACCGCCCCCCGAGGGGCGGGGCGGGCGCGATTCGCGGAAGCGCTGTTCGCCGCCGCCGGCGGACCCCGCGGCGCCGGCCGGCGCCGGAGCGCCCGCGGACGAGGGCTGCCCGCCGTTGAGCGGCTGAAGCGGAGGGAGTCCTTTTTCCGCGCGCGCCGCCTTGATCGAGAAGCGGTTGCGGCCCTGCGGGTCGGCGCTGAGCATCTTGACTTCGACTTCCATGCCGACCTTCAGGAAGTCGGCCACCTGGATGCCGCGCTGATCGGTGATCTCGGTGACGTGGACCAGACCGTCCTGCCCCGTCCCGGCGATTTCGCAGAAGGCGCCGAACTCCTTGAGCGAAACCACGCGGGCCGGGTAGATGGCCCCCACCTTCAGCTCCTGGGTCATCCCCTCGATGATGGCGCGGCAGCGGTCCAGCGCCTCCTTGTCTTTCGAGGCGATGACGACCTCGCCGGAGTCGTCCTCGCTGATCTCGATGACGCAGCCGGTGCGCGCCTCGATGTCGCGGATGGTCTTTCCTCCGGGGCCGATCAGGAGCCCGATCTTGTCGGGCGGAATCATGATCCGCACGAGCCGCGGCGCGTGGGCCGAGAGCTCCTTGCGCGGTTCCGCGATCGCTTCGCGCATGCGCGCCAGGACGAACAGGCGCGCCTCCCGCGCGTCGGCCAGGGCCTGCCGGGTGATCTCCATGGGAATGCCGGCCGCCTTGAGGTCCATCTGCAGGGCCGTGATCCCTTTCTCGGTGCCGGCCACCTTGAAGTCCATGTCCCCATGGGCGTCCTCGCTGCCCAGGATGTCGGTGAGGATGGCCACCTTGCCCTGTTCGCGCACGAGCCCCATGGCGATCCCCGCCACGGGGGCCTTGATCGGGACGCCCGCGTCCATGAGCGCCAGGCACCCGCCGCACACGGTCGCCATGGAGGACGATCCGTTGGATTCCAGGATGTCGCTCATGACCCGGACGGTGTACGGGAATTCCTCCTCCGGAGGCATGACCGCCTCGAGCGCCCGCTGGGCCAGCGCCCCGTGGCCGATCTCCCGGCGGCCCGGCCCGCGGATGGGCTTCACCTCGCCCACCGAGAAGCTCGGGAAGTTGTAGTGGAGCATGAAGCGCTCCGAATACTCTTCCTCGAGGCCCTCGACGATCTGCTCGTCCTGCTTGGTCCCCAGCGTGGTCGTGCAGAGCGCCTGCGTCTCGCCCCGGGTGAAGAGAGCCGAGCCGTGGGTGCGCGGGAGGAGGCCCAGCTGGATCGAGATCGGCCGGATCTCCTTGAGGCCGCGACCGTCGGCGCGCTTGCCCTCCAGGGCGTAGGAACGGACGAGCTCGTCGAGCACGCGGTCATAGGCCCGCGTCACGTCCACTTTGGAAGGCGCCTCCGGGAGCGGCTCCCCGCGTTCGTCCCGCGGGATCATCTCCTCGAAGACGCGCTCCCGGAGCTTCTGGAAGGCCTGGTTCCGGTCGCGTTTGATCTTGATGAAGAAGGCCCGGCGCATCTCCTCGAGGAAGCGTTCCCGGATCCGCGACGCCAGAGCTTCGGGGAAGGGTTTGATCTCGTATTGCCCGGGCGGGCGACCGGCCAGCTCCCGCAGCCGCAGCTGCGCGTCGATCAGGGCGCGGATGGGGGGCATCGCGGCCTCGAAGGCCTGCACCATCTGCTCCTCGGTGACTTCCCGCGCGCCGGCCTCGACCATGATGACTCCGTCCCGGGTGCCGGAGAGGACCAGGTCGAGCCGGCTTTCCTTGAGCTCCGCCGAGGTGGGGCAGACGACGAACCGATCGCCGATCAGGCCGATGCGGACGGATCCCACGGGTCCCTGGAACGGGAGGTCCGAGACCATGAGGGCGGCGGACGCGGCGTTCATGGCGACGATGTCGGGATCGTGGATCTGGTCCGCCGAGAAGACGTTGAGATGCACCTGGAGGTCCACGAAGAAACCGTCGGGGAAGAGCGGCCGGACGGGGCGGTCGCAGAGGCGCGAGGTGAGGATTTCCTTGGTGGTGGGGCGTCCTTCGCGCTTGATGAACCCTCCCGGGAACCGACCCGCGGCGGACATCTTTTCGCGGTAGTCCACCGTCAAGGGGAAGAAGTCGATATCCTCACGGGCGGGCGCCGAGACGCAGGCGCCGAGCACCATGGTTTCCCCCAGGGTGACCATGCAGGCGCCGTTGGCCTGCCGGGCCAGCCCGCCCGCTTCGAAGATAAACTTGCGCCCGTCGCCGAGATCGGCTTCCACGCGATGGCCGAGAGACATGGAACCTCCGTTGAGGCATTGCGGGCCCGCGGAGGCCCATCGGAAGGCGGGAACGACGAAAGGCAGGAACCCCGCGCCCCCGCGGGGGTCTCGTCTTTCGTCTGACCCTGGACCTTCCGGCCTCCGGGAGTCCCGTGAACCTAAAAAAGTAACCGTTCAGGGAACGGAATCAAGAATCAAGAATGAAGAATCAAGGGGTGTCTTCTCCCCCTGGATTCTCGATTCCTGATTCGAAACCTGTCCCCCTGAACACAGACGAAATAAAAAAGCCCGGAATTCATGACGCAGCCCCGAAGGGTCCGTGATGAAATCCGGGCCGTGACACACTCAACCAGCTTGCTTACTTTCGGATTCCCAGCCGCTTGATCAGCGTCTGGTACCGTTCCTGATCGGTCGACTGCAGGTACTTCAGGAGCCGCGCCCGCTGGCCCACCATCATGAGGAGGCCTCGGCGGGACGTGAAGTCCTTCTTGTGGACCTTAAGATGCTCGGTCAGGTGGTTGATCCGCTCGGTGATCAGCGCCACTTGGACCTCAGGGGAACCGGTGTCGCCCTTGTGGAGGGAGAATTCCGTCAGGAGCGTCTTCTTGCGGTCCGGCGCGACGGCCATAGGCACTCCTTATGAGTCATGATCCGGGGCCCCGCGGCCCCTCAAGCAGGGCAAATGATAACAAGCCGGGGGGAGCACTTCAAGGAATAGTTCGGCGGGGGCGTCACCGGGTGTGAGGAGGCTTGTTGGCCTCGTACCAGGCGCGCAGGGCCGCGGCGCGCGCTTTCGGGTCCGGCGGGTTTCCTTCGGCGGGCGTGCCCAGGATGACGGCGGCGGCCTCCCATACCTCGGGGGCCGGCTTCGGATTCTCCTCGAGTTCCGCGGCCAGGGAAGGCGCGATGCGCCGGGCCTGCCGGCGGACCGCTTCGACGGCGGCGCGCCGCGCGGCCTCTTCCGGACGGCCCAGCGGGGCGATGAGCTTCGCCGTTCCGGTCCGCAACGCCTGCTCCAGGAACCGGCGTCGCTCTTCGGGGTGCGGAGGCGGATTCGTCAAGAGCAGAAGATGCGCTTCCTCGAGGAGAGGCTCCGGATCGCCCATCCGCTCCAGGACCGAAACGATCGCCCGGCGGTTCTTCCACCACTCCTCCTGTCCCTGAGGAAGCTTGGCGTCGATCTCGCGGAGGGTCTTGAGGCCGCTTTCGACGTCCTTGAGTTCCAGATAGCAGTCGGCGATCCGGCGCAGGACGTCCAGCCGCTCGGGAGCCTGCTGGGCCATCTGGCGGAAGTGGGCCAGCGCGCCCTTGGGGTCGCGCGCGGCCATCAAGGCGGCGGCGATGGCGCCTTCCCAATCCAGCGCCCGCGCGGCCAGGCCGGGCGGCGGGACCAGGGGATGAAGCCGCGTCGAGCAGACGAGCGAAGCCTCCGAAAGGCGGCCGCGCTCCAGGAGCGCCCGGGCAAGCCGTTCGTTGGCCTCGAATCCTTCGCCCGCCAGGGCGAGCATGGAGGTCCAGAGCGCCCGGCGGACCACTTCCGTTTCTTCCGCGCGCAGGTAGGCCGGCAGGAGAATCGACTCGATGGCCTCCACGGGGGCCATGAGCCCCAGGGCCGCCGCGGCCGCCTGGCGCAGTTTCTCGTTGGGGTCGTTGCGAAGGATCTCCGCCAGGCGGGGAAGGGCCGCCGCGTCCTTGAGCTTGCCGAGCGCTTCAATGGCCACCTGTCGCACGTCCGGCGGGTAGGCCGCCTCCACGTAGGGGCGCAGCCGATCGGCGGCGCGCGGATCGCCGATCTTTCCCAGGCTGTTGATGCAGGACCACCGGATCGCGTCGCGCGGGGTGCGGTCGAGAAGGCCCAGAAGGCCCTCCACCGCGTCGGGGGCCCCGATGACCCCGAGGACATCGACGACCTTTTCGAGGACCTGCTCGTCGGTTTCCGTCGCCAGCCGCGCGGTCAAGGGCGCCACGGCGGCCGGCTGTTTGGCGGCGCCGAGCGCGTCGATGGCGGCGATCCGCGTCTCGCGATCGGGGTCCCGGAGCAGGCGCAGGAGGGCTTCGACGGCACGGGCGCCGGTTCCGCTCTTGAGCGCCGCGGCGGCGGCGCGGCGGACCGACGGCGAGGGGTCCTCCGCGGCGGCGAGGATCGCGGCTTCGGCCTCCGGAAGCGGCACGCGTCCCAGGAAGGCCACGGCCTGGACGCGGAAGGGCTCCGCGGCGGCGGGCAGGCGCCGGAGCACGGCGGGCAGGGACGCGCGGCGCCGGTCCTCGGGCAGCGCCGCCAGTTCCCGCAGGGCCGCCGCCGCGACCTCGGGGAACTCGGAATCGAGCGCGGCCTCGAGGACTTTGAGCTCCTCGGCGGGGGCTGAGGACAGGCGCGCCAGCCGCAGCCTGAGGTCGAGGTTTTCGAGGCGCGCCTTGAGAAGTTCCTCGCGAAGGCGGCGGGCTTCATCGGCGCCGGGGTCCTGAGCGGGAGAAACCTGGCCGCAGGCCAGAAGAAAAGCCGCCTGGACGAGAAGGGGCCCTTTCATCGCACCGCTCGCGCCGCGCCATTCTGATTATAGGGCCGGGCTTCCGGTCGTGTCAACGCGAAGGTCCGCGCCTTTGGAAGTGCTTGACAGTTTCCGGAGGCGCCTTAAGATGGCCCGAAGCGTTCTCATGCTCGTCGAACTCGCGCTTCGCTACGTCAAAATGCTCGTGGCCTTCGCCCTGCTCTGGGCGGGGCTGTGGGCATACAACACGTACGGATGCGTGCGCGTCGAAGGCGGGGAGATGGAGCCCGCCGTCGGCCGCGGGGCCAACAAGATGATCCGCCCCGGCGTGCGCATTCCTGAGGATCTTCGTCACGACGACTTCATCGTGTACTCGGCCGCCGTTCAGGGGAAGGCCCCGCGCGTGTTCGCCGGTCGCGTCCTCGGGCTTCCCGGCGACCGGATCCGCATCGAAAACGGAGAGGTCGTCCGCAACGGCACGCGGCTGGCTTCTCCCTACGTTCCGGCCAACCAGCGCACGCAGGACGATTATCCCGAGATCGTCGTGCCCCGGGACAGCGTCTTCGTCCTGGGGGACAGCCGGCGAACCGCGGCGGCGTCCGACAGTCGCGCGGTGGGGCCCGTCGGCCGGTGGGCGATCCTGGGGCGGCTTCCGTAGGAGCTCATGAACGACCCCGAGGTTCCGGTTCGGAGATTCGCGCTGACGGCGGCGTCGCTGGCGCAATACGCGGCGGCCGCGGTCTTGACTCTCGCGGCCTTCGTCGTGGGGTACCACTCCTTCGCCGCCTGGCGGTTCCGCACGGCCTTGGAGGAGGCGTACCGCGGGCACGACGCGGGTAACTGGGGCGCCGTGCGCCCCGCGGTCGAGGAGGCCCTCCGGTGGCGCCCGGATTTCGCCGGCGCCCGGGTCCTTCGGGCCAAGATGCTCTGTGTCACGGGAGAGCTGGAGGCCGCGCGGCAGGAATACGAGCGTCTGAGATCCGAGGGGTATGTCCCCCCGCCCGTGCGCCTCGGACTGGGCGTCGTTTACCTGCGGCTGGCCGAGCGCGCGGCGGACGGGCGGGCCACGGCGGAGCTGGCGGAGCTCGCGCGCAAGGAGTTTCAGGCCGCCCGCGGGACCGCCCCGGAGGCGGAGATCGGCCTGGGCCACGTGGAGCTGCTCCTGGCGGCCCGGACGGGGGACGACGCCCGCGCCGCGTCCGCCCGCGGCATCTTCGGCGCGGTGCGCACGGCGCTCCAGGGAAACGCGGAGGTCGCCCGGCGCATCACGCGGGAGGGCCTTCTCGACTACTACGCCGGGTTGGGACGTGTGCTGGCTTCCGCGCCGTCGTCCGAAGGCCGGGCGGCGGCGGAAGCGTTCCGCGCCGCCTATCTTCTCTCCCGTCCGCGCTGGGCGCGCCCGCTGGCCAACCTCCTGGCGATGGAGGCGCGGCGGTTTCTGGAGGGCGGAGCGCGGACGGCGGAGCAGGTCAAGGCCATGGAGGCCGAGGTGACCGCGCTGCGCCACGAGATGGCCGCGCTCTGGCGGGGGAACCGTCAGGCCCAGGAGGAGATGAAGGAGGCCTGGCTCGCCTATTCCCTGGCGGCGGCGGCCGCGTTCGGCCGCTCCGGCAACGCGGAGCGGCAGGGCCAACTCATCCGGGAAGTGACCGCCGGCGGCTTCGGGGACCGCCGGGAGCCGTACCTCATGGACGCCCTGATCCGGACCGAATCCGCGCTGCGCGAGGATCCGAACCCGGCCGTCCGGGATCGCCACGTCGTGGCGGCCATCGCCAGCTGCACGCAGCTTCTCTCCAAGCTCGGCGCGCCCGCCGACGAGCCGGGGCGCGAACACCGCGCCCGGGCGCTCAACGCTCTGGGATGGCTGGAAGCCTGGCGCGGGACGCTCCAGAAAAGCGAAGCGCTCATCGTGCGGGGGCTCGGCCGGGTGACGGAGGCCCTGCAGCTCCGGCCCGACGACTACGTGTACAACCGCAACGCCGCGGTGCTCCTCAAGCAGGTCCGCCGGCCGCCGGCCGCCTGGCAGCCGTACCTGGAGAAGGCGCGCGCCGCCGCCGCGCAGGGTCCCTGGGCCGAGGATTTCGCGGCCGTCGAGCGGTATCTTGAGGCGGACGGACGTCCTCAATAGAGGTAGATCGATGCGGTGTCCCGCGTGCCGTCACGACAACCCCGCGGCGCTCGCCTTTTGCGGGCGCTGCGGCGTCCGGCTCGACTTCACCGCCGACGAGATCCAGCACTCGCTGGCGGAAAAGGCGCGCACGGAGGCGGTCCGGGACACGGCGGCGTACGCCCGCCACGCGCTCTTTCTGGCGGTGGTGCTGCTTCTGGTGGCCGTGACGCTGCGTTTCCTGGCGGGCGGGGCGCCGGAGGAGCCTTACGTCGTGCCGTCCGCCGCGCAGGGGGCGCGGTATCTGGACGTGGAAGTGCGGCTGGAGCCGGAGCTTCCGAAACTTCTGATCCCCGTGGAGAACCGTCCCCGATGAAAATAGCGCCGGCCTGGGCGTGCCTGATTCTGGCGGGATGCGTGGACACGCCGCATTTCCGCGGTGAAGGATTCTCGCAGTATTACCGCGGTCCGGCCGAGGAAACGCAGGGGCCGCGGCGCGTCGAAAGTCGGGAGATCCTGCACTGGACCAAGGACCCGCGCGAAAAGAAGAGAATCGGATACCTTCACCGCTACGAAGTCCAGCCCAAGGGGTCCCGCGACGTGCGCGAGTGCTACTACATCAGCGACGCCACGGGAACCAAGGAAATCGGATTCATCACCGCGGAGGGGGTCTTCTACCGGTTCGACGCCCGCGGCCGGCTGGCGGAGCCGGCGGTCGGGGCCTACACGATCCTGACGACGGGGCTCAAGGTCTTCTTCGGCCTGCCCCTCTCGGACAACCTGGACGTGGAGCCGATCGACCCGTACCGGTAGACTCTAGAGGCGTCCCAGGATCTCCCGGGAAATCACGATCCTCTGGATCTCCGACGTGCCCTCGCCGATTTCGCAGAGCTTCGCGTCTCGATACTGCCGTTCCACGCCGTACTCGGCCATGTATCCGTAGCCCCCGAGGACCTGGATGGCGTTGCGCGTAACGCGCATGGCCATCTCGCTGGCGAAGAGCTTGGCGATGGAGGCTTCCAGACGGAACGGACGGCCCGCATCCTTGAGCCGGGCGGCGTGATAGATGAGGTGCCGGGCCGCTTCGATTTCGACTTTCATGTCCGCGAGCATGAACGCCACGGCCTGGTGGGCGCCGATCGGCTTTCCGAACGTGCGCCGCTCGCGGGCGTATTCGAGGGCGCGTTCGTAGGCGCCCTCCGCCAGGCCGAGCGCCATCGCGCCGATCCCGATCCGCCCCGCGTCCAGAATCTGCATGAAGTACTTCCACCCGTGGCCTCGCTCGCCGAGCAGGTGCGTTTCCGGGACGAAGACGTCCTCGAAGGTCACGTAACAGGTGTCGCTGGCCCGGCAGCCGAGCTTGTCCTCCTTGCGGGCGACGGTGACGCCCTTCCAGGAGGGCTCCAGAACGAAGGCGCTGATGCGGGCGTGCTTCTCGGCCTCCCGGTCCGTGACGGCGGTGATCGTCATGACTCCCGCGACGCTCGCGTTGGTCATGAAGATCTTCGAGCCGTTGATCTTCCAGCCGCCCGGGACGGGCACCGCCGTGGTCTGCGTTCCGCCGCTGTCGGAGCCGGCCCCGGGTTCGGTGAGGCCGTACGAGCCGATCGTCTCGCCGCGGGCGTTCGGGGGGACGTAGCGGCGCCGGAGCTCTTCGCTCCCGAAAAGAAAGATCGGCATCGTGCCGAGCGACGTGTGCGCCGCGAGCGTCAGGCACGTGGAGCCGCAGACCTTGGCGATCTCCTCGAGCGCGAGGACAAAGGAGAGCGTGTCCGCCCCCGCCCCGCCGTACTCCTCCGGAAGGGGGATGCCCGTGAGCCCCAGCTCCGCCAGGCGCCGGAAATTCTCCCAGGGGAATTCGCCCGTCTCGTCCAGGCGCGCCGCGCGGGGGAGGAATTCCTTGCGGGCCAGGTCCCGCACCGTGTCCCGGATCAGGCGCTGCGTTTCGGTCAGCTCGTCCATTCGGCTCCCGCCGTAGTCTATCCGCCGCCGGGATCCTTGCCAAGGCCGCCCCGCGGGGGGTAGGATCCTTCGCACCGTGCCGCCCCGAAAAACCGCCCGGCGTCGCTTCGCCCGGCGCCTGGAACGGCTCGAGATCTCCGGCATCCGCCGGATGTTCGAGCTGGCCTCCCGCATTCCGGGGGCCGTGGACCTGTCCCTCGGCCAGCCGGACTTTCCTCCGGCGCCCGAGGTGCGCGAGGCCGCCCTCCGCGCCATCCGGGAGGGCCGGCACGGCTATACCGTCACGCAGGGTCTCCCGGAGCTCCGGGAAAAGATCCGCGCGGAGCTCGTCCGCCGCGCGGGATTCTCCACCCAGGAGATCCTCGTGACCGCGGGCGTCTCCGGCGCGCTCTTTCTGGCCATGGGCGTGCTCGTCGAAAAAGGCGACGAGGTCGTGATCCCGGATCCCTATTTCGTCCTCTACCGCAACGTGGTGCGCTTTTTCGGCGGCACGCCCGTCTTTCTGGACACCTACCCGGACGGCTTCCGCATCCGGCCGGAGAAGCTCGAACGGCTTCTGACTCCGCGGACGAAGCTGATCCTCTTCAACAATCCCGTCAATCCCACGGGCGTGGCCTACCGGCGCGAGGAGGTGGCGGCGATCGCCGACGTGGCCCGGCGCCGCGGCGTGCTGCTCGTTTCCGACGAGATCTACGCCTCGTACAGCTACGATTTTCCGCACGAGAGCATGATGCTCCATACGGACGAGGTCGTGCTCCTCGGGGGCTTCGGGAAGGCCTACGGCATCACCGGCTGGCGGCTCGGATTCGCCGCGGGGCCGCCCGACGTGATCGAAAAGATGACTCAGGTGCAGCAGTTTTCCTTCGTGTGCGCCCCGACGCCGGCGCAGTACGCGGGCGTGGCGGCGCTCGACGTGCACGTTCACGAGAACGTCCGCGAACACCGGCAGGACTACCGTCGTCGCCGCGACTTTGTCTACGACAGCCTCAAGGACTGTTACGAGATGGTGCGCCCCCAGGGGGCGTTTTACTTTTTTCCGCGCTGCCCGGGGGGGCTTCGCGACCGCGAGTTCGTGGCGCGCGCGGTCGAGGCGAAGGTTCTCGTTGTCCCCGGGAGCGCCTGTTCGCGGAAAGGAACCCATTTCCGGCTTTCCTACGCCGTGCCGGACGCGGTTCTGGAACGCGGCGTCGAGGCGCTACGCCGCCTGGCCCGGAGGTGATGCGACCGTGCCCTTCCGCGTGTATCGCCCGTACGATTTTCCCGATCCGGTGGATCCCGCGCTTCAGGCCGACTTGCGGCGGCTCGGGGTGCGTTTCGAGAAGACCCTTCATCCCGGGACGGAAGCGATCGTGACGCTTCTGGACCTGCGGGTGGACGAGGCGCTTCTTTCGCGCCTGCCGCGCCTGCGGGCCGTCTGTAACGTGGCGGTCGGGTACGACAACATCGACGTCCCCGCCGCCACCCGGCACGGCGTGTGGGTGACCAACACGCCGGACGTCCTGACGGACGCCACGGCGGACCTGGCCTGGGCGCTCCTTCTGGCGGCGGCGCGGCGCGTGGCGGAGGGGGACCGTTTCGTCCGGGCCGGCCGATGGAAGCGCTGGGACTGGACCATGCTGCGCGGAGTGGATGTCCACGGAAAGACGCTCGGGATCGTGGGCGCGGGGCGGATCGGGCAGGCGGTCGCGCGCCGGGCGGTCGGGTTTTCCATGCGGGTGCTCTACGCCTCGCGGGAACGCAAGCCCGCCTTCGAGCGGGAAACGGGGGCCCGGCGGGCGCCGCTGGATCGGCTGCTTCGGGAATCGGATTTCGTTTCGATCCACGTGGCTCTGACTCCCGAGACGAGGGGTCTGATCGGCGCGCGGGAGCTGGGGCTCATGAAACCCACGGCGATTCTCGTCAACACCGCGCGGGGACCGATCGTGGACGAGGCGGCGCTGGCGAAGGCGCTCCGGTCGGGCGGGATCCGGGCGGCGGGGCTGGACGTTTTCGAGCGCGAGCCGGCGGTCCATCCGGGCCTTCTCGGGCTCGAGAACGTCGTTCTCTGTCCGCACATCGGGAGCGCTACGGACGAGACGCGCCGGGCGATGTACGAGACGGCGCTGCGGAACCTGGCGGCGATCGTGGCGGGACGGCGGCCGCCCCATCCGGTGAACCGTCCGTCGCGGCGGCCGGAGTAGGGGAACGCCGTGTGGCCTTTCCGGATCGGGCTGGGACCGCTGGCGCTGACGCCGGTGGAGGTGTTCGCGTTTCTCGGAGTGCTTCTGGTGGCGTGGGTTTCGCGCCGCCGGATGGCGGAGCTGGGGGTCCGGGGCGGGACGCTCTGGGATCTGGCGCTGGCGGCCCTCGTGGGAGGCTCGATCGGGGCGCGGCTTTTCTATTTCCTTCCGCTGTGGGTACGCGGTGTGGAGCCGGGGGCGAACCTGGTCGGCGCGTGGAGCGAGGGGTCGGGGTTTTTCGGCGGGCTCCTCGGGGGATCGGCGGCGGTGGCGCTCGTGGCGCGCCTGAAGGGGCTTCCCGCGGCGGGAGTTCTGGACGCGGCGGCGGCGCCGCTGCCGGTGGGATTTGCGGTGGGAAAGGTGGGTTGCTTCCTGGCGGGCTGCTGCTACGGGCGGCCGTGCGAGGGGTTTCCGGGCGTGCGTTTCGTCCGGGGATCGCTGGCGGGGGATGCGCGGGCGGTTCATCCCACGCAGCTTTATGAGCTGGCGCTGGCGGTTCTTCTTTTCGGGATTCTTTCGCGTCTGGCCCGCCGGCCTCATCGGCCGGGGAGCGTCTATGGGGCGCTTCTCGCGGGGTATTCGATCTGGCGGTTCGGGATCGAGTTTCTGCGGGACGATCCGGGGCGGCACGGTTTCGGCGCGGCGCTTTCGGATTCGCAGATCGCGGCCCTGGGGGTTCTGGCGGGGGTGGCGGGGG
>DATLZA010000062.1 GCA_035574235.1 Planctomycetota bacterium
CATGGGGCGCGGCTATAATTCAGGCAACTGCGGATTTTCCGGGCGATTGCGGATTCGGGAGCGTTTTCCACATAGAGCCGGGCGGGGAAGGGCCTTCCTGTCCCGGATACATCGAGGATGGGGAGTCGCGGATGACGGGAGCGCCCGCGGGCGGATCGAAGGACGATTATTCGTTCGGTCAGGTCGCGATCCGGGAGAATTTCTGCACCTTCGAACAGGTCAAGGAGTGCCTGGACATCCAGACCAAGCTTCGGGGTCTCGGGATCGAACCTAAGAAGCTCGGCGAAATCCTGATCGAGAAGGGGTACCTCACTCCCGAGCAGGCGGTTCAGATCGTCAAGCTCCAGGCGCAATCCACGGCCTCCGTGAAGTTCTCGATTCCCGGCTACGAGCTTCTGTCGAAGATCGGCCAGGGCGCGATGGGGACGGTCTACAAGGCCCGGCAGGTTTCGATGGACCGGATCGTGGCCATCAAGATCCTCTCCCCGCGGTACTCGAAGGACCGGTCCTTCGTCGAACGCTTCGTCCGCGAGGCCCGCGCCGTGGCCAAGCTCAACCATGAGAACATCATTCTGGGCATCGACGTCGGCGAAGCGGGAGGGGTCCACTACTTCGTGATGGAGTACGTGGACGGGGTTCCGCTGAGTTCCGTCCTCAAGCGCGAAGGCCGCCTGGACGAGAAACGGTGCCTCACGATCGGCCTTCAGATCGCCCGGGCCCTTTCCCACGCCCACAAGCACGGGATCGTTCACCGCGACATCAAGCCCGAAAACATCATGATCGCCTCCTCGGGTCTGGCCAAGCTCTGCGACCTCGGGCTGGCCAAGCAAACGAAGGGGGACGCCGGCGTCACGATGGACGGGACCAGCGTGGGCACCCCGAACTACATCTCGCCGGAACAGGCGCGGGGCGAGGAGAACATCGACACGCGGAGCGACATCTATTCCCTGGGCGCGTCCCTCTATCACATGGCCACCGGGAGCCCGCCGTTCTCGGGATCCAACCCGATGGTCGTCATGACCAAGCATGTGACCGAGTTTCCGGAGCCGCCCCGCAAGCGCAATCCCGCGCTCTCGGAAGCGTTCAGCGCGCTCATCCTGCGCATGATGCAGAAGCGGCGGGAGGATCGGCCGCAGGATCCCGACGCCCTCATCGCGGAGATGGAGCGGGTTCTGGCCGGGCAGGCGCCGGTGCCGGCGCCCTCGGCGGAGCGCCGGCCGATCTCCGTCGTTCAGAGGCCGGCCCTCGAGCGTCGCCATCCCACGACGCATCATCGGGTTTCCCGCCTTCAGGGCCCCGCGTCGCGCACGCCGGCCGTCGTGGCCGCGGTCGCGCTGGCGGCGCTGGCGGCGGTCTTCTTCATCTTCCTGGGCGGGGGCGACGCCGAGCCGCCTCCCGCTTCCGCCGCGGCCCGTCCCGCCCCGCCGGCCAAGGCTCCCCCGCCACCCCCGCCGCCGGCCGCGGATCCCGCCGACCGCCTGCGCAAGGATCTGGAGGCCTTCCGCGAGCTGGCCGAGGCCCAGATGCGGCGCGACGACCCCGAGCGCTTCACCGGACCGTATCGCACGATCCTCGAGCAGATCGAGCGCGCGCGGAAGAATTCGGATTTCGCGGCCCAGAAGGCGTGGCTCGAGGAGCAGACCCGCTTCGAGGAAAAGGTCAACCAGGCGATTCTGCAGACCGAATGGCTGCCGCGCAAAAAGCGCGTCGATGAGCACTTCGCCGCCGGCCGATACGCCCAGGCGTTGACGGAGCTTCAGGCCCTGGACGAGGTCTACAAGTGGCTCGCCCGCGGGCCGGCCTCCCGGAAAACCAAGGCGGGAGAGGAATGCGACGAGTACCTGGAGCGCGTGCGGCGCAGCCTCGAGGAGTCGACCCTGAGCGGCCTGGAGCGGGTCGAGCGGCTGTTCGCCGATCCGGCCCAGCGGCGCGAGGCCTACCGGCAGCTCGATGCGCTCGTCGTGTCCGCGCCGCCCGCTCAGAAGGAGGATCTCGAAGCGCGCCGCCGGGACCTTTTCCGGCGCGAGCTCGGGGAGATTCTGGGTTCGTCGCCCACGCCGGACCGGATCCGCAAGGCGCAGGAACGGCTCGCGGAGCTGCGGGCGGCGCACAAGGAGAATCCCGCGGCGATCGCGGCCCTGGCGGAGGAAGGCGCGCGGATCTCCGGGCAGGCCGGCCGGTCCGTCGCCGATCTGTCCGCCCAGGCCGCCGCGGCGCGGGCGCAGTTCCGTGGACCGTTCGAGGAGGCGCTTCGGAAGAGGGACCTTCCGGCGGCGCGGAGGCTTCTGCATGCCCTTCTGGGTTCCCGGGAGGCGGAGCCGCTGGCGGCGCTGCTCCTGCCGGCGGCGGTGGACCGCGCGCTCGCTCAGGCGTTCGCCGATCCCGCCCGGACGGCCCCGGTGGACGCGCGGCGGCTGGTTCAGTCGATCGAGGCGGCCTTGGCGGCGGGAGCGCCGCCCGGGCCGGCGCGGGAAACGGCGCTCGACCTTCGCACGGCGGCCCTTCTGGAGGATCTTCTCGAGCAAGCCCTGGAAGGCGCCCGTGCCGCTTCCCGGGACGCCAACCGGTTCAAGACGGGTTTCTCCTCCGCCCTGAAGGACGCGGTTTCCGCCGAGCCGGCGCCGCGCAAGCCGGGGGAGCCTCCGGCGCTTCTGGTGACCGTGGCCGGCGGAGCGGCCCGCACGGCCGTTCCTCTGACGCCGGTCGCGGGTCGTTCCGGACCCGTGCTGACGGAGGAGGATGTGGTGGCGCTGGCGCGACGCGCCCCCCAGGCGGCCGGGGACGATCATTTCGCCCTCAAGGCGTGCCTGTTTTTCTTCTTCGCCGGGAAGTTGCCGCAGGCGCGGGACTGGTTCGACCAGGTGCCCGCGCCCCAACGGGTAGGCCTGGAACGCCTGGCGGAGGCGCTGAAGGACGTTCCGTCGGGACGCGAGGAGGAAACCGCGCGCGCGCTCTACGAGGAAGCCTACGGGCTTTTCCGGAAGAAGGACGAAATCGGCGCCGCGCGCAAGTTCCGGGAGTGCGTCGAGAAGTACGGCCACACGGAGTACATGAAGAAGCCCTCTCCCGTCCTCGGCAAGAGCCGTCTGGAGATCGTGGAGGAACTCTTCCCGACACCGGGCCGTCCCCGCGGCGTTCGCCCGGAGCTGCGCCGGCTCTTCGCCGCCTCCGAAGTGAAGGAGGTCGGCCGCAACCGCGTCGAGGTCGTCTACACCTTCAAGGACGACCGCGAGCTTTCGCTGTTCTCCGTGGGCGAGGGGGTCGTGACCGCCACCCGCGTGCCGGGCGGAGTTCAGCTCTCCGGGTTGGGGATGTGGTACTGGGCTCCTCCCCTCAAGGGAAACGTCACGATCGAGGCGACCTTCCGGATTCAGCAGGAAGGCTCCTTCGGTCTTCTGGTGCATGGGGAGGGGGGCCGCGCCGGTTACATGGGCGTCGTGGATCTTCCCCTGGGCCAGGGGCAGGGACCGCTCGACGCGATCTTCAAGCTCCCCGTGGGAGAAGGGGCCCAGGCGTTCAACGCCATTCTCGCGCAGGGAGGGCGCGGGGAGCTTTCGCTGGTGCGCGGTTCGGGCTCCAACCAGGCGAGTTTTGCGCGGGAAGGGACGCGCCTGCGCCTGTCGATGGCGCGGGGCGTTCTGGAGACGGATCACGCCCAGTTCTCGGAAGGACGCGCCGGGTGCGCGCCGCTGTTCGGCACCGTGATCCTGGAGCGCCTTCGGATCGTAGGCGAAGTGGACGGCGCCTGGCTCGACGCCGAGCTCAAGAAGCTCGAATCCGTGGGGAAGTGATCCGTGTTCAGGACAGCAGCCGCTTCAGAATTTCCTCGGCCAGCTTCGGGTCCGCGCGTCCCTGCGTTTTTTTCATGACGCCGCCGATCAGCGACTTGAGCGCGGCGGCCTTCCCCCCGCGGTAATCCGCCGCCGCCTTGGGGTTGGCTTCGATCGCCGCCCGCGCCGCGGCCTCGAGGTCTTCCGCCCGGCTGACCCGCGCCAGCCCGCGCTCCCGGACCACGTCCCCCGGGGCCGCCCCCCGCTCGACCATCTCCAGGAACACCTCCTTGGCGCTGGCCCCCGTCAGCGCGCCCGATTCGACCAGCCCGATGAGCTCCACGAGTCCTTTCGGCGTCGCCCGGACCGCCTCGGCCGGAATCTTGCGCTCGTTGAGGATTTTGTTGAGCTCGTTGACGAGCCAGTTGGCCACGGGCTTGGGCTTCCCCGAAAGCCGCGCCGCCTCCTCGAAGAAGTCCGCCATCGCCCGGTCTCCGGCCAGAATCTTCGCGTCGTAGTCGCTCAGGCCGTATTCCCGCGCGAACCGCGCCCGCTTGGCGGCCGGAAGCTCGGGGATCTGCGACCGCACCCGGTCGATCCATTCCGGCGACACGCGCACCGGCGGAAGATCCGGCTCGGGAAAGTAGCGGTAGTCGTGCGCCTCCTCCTTCGAGCGCATCGGGCGCGTCACCCCGGCCTCGGCGTCGAAGAGACGCGTCTCCTGAACGATCCGTTCGCCCGCCTCGATCGCCCGGACCTGGCGGGCGAACTCGTATTCGATCGCCGCCTTGGCGAACTTGAACGAGTTGAGGTTCTTGATTTCCGTCTTGACGCCCAGCTTCTCCTCGCCCTTGCGGCGGACGGAGAGATTCACATCGCAGCGGAGCTCTCCCTTCTCCATGTCGCAGTCCGAAACCCCGGCGTACTGGAGGATCGCCTTGAGCGTCGTCAGGTACTGGTACGCCTCCTCCGCCGAGCGCAGATCCGGACGCGTCACGATTTCCACGAGCGGAACGCCGGCGCGGTTAAGGTCCACGAAGCTTCGCGTCCCGCGCTCCTCGTGAATGAGTTTCCCGGCGTCCTCCTCGAGGTGGGCCCGCAGAATCCCGATTCTCCGGCCGCCTTCGAGATCGATCCACCCGTCGCGGGAGAGCGGAAGATCGTACTGGGAGATCTGATAGTTCTTGGGGAGGTCGGGGTAGAAGTAGTTCTTCCGGTCGAACTTGGTGAACTCCGCCACCCGGGCGTTGAGGGCCAGGGCCGCCCGCATGCCGAGCTCGAAGGCGGCGCGGTTGAGGACGGGGAGCGATCCCGGGTGGCCCAGGCAGACGGGGCACACCTGAGTGTTCGGAGGCGCTCCGAACCGGACGGGGCAGCCGCAGAAAAGCTTGGTCCGGGTCTTCAGCTGCACATGGGTTTCCAGACCCGCGACGAGTTCGTACGCGTCGAAGTTCGCCACGCAGGGGTTCTCCTTGAAGTCGCTTCAGTATAGCGATTGGCCGGGGGGCAATCACGGGTCCTTACGGCGCCCGGGCCTTCCGGCGGCACTCGGCTTCCTGGTCGGGCGACAGTCTGAGGTGTTCCTGCGGGAAGGGTTCCGCAGCCGCCCGCTCGCTCAGGCGGAGCGCTTCCGCATATTCGCGCCGCGCTTCTTCGGCAAACCCCTGTTCGTCCAGGAGACGGGCCAGCGCGTATCGGGGCCGCGCGGCGGTAGGGTAGAGCTCCACGGCCCGGCGGGCGTGCTCCCGCGCGAGGCGCGCGTGCTCCGCGGCCCGGGCGCGCGCGAGCGCTCCGGACCGTCCCTCCGCGAACGCTCCGAACGCGCGGTGCAGGGAAGCCTTCCTGTCGTGGAGGGGCGACGACCGGGGACGCAGCCGAAGCGCGCTCGTCAGAGCCTCGAGCGCGATCTCCTCATGCTCCGACAGTTCCTGGACCAGGGCCGGGTCCGTGCGGGAAGAAGGATGCTCCCGGAGCGTTTTCCAGAGGGCGAAGCGGCCTTCCGCGTGGAGCGCGTACGCTTCCGATGCCGCCGGATTGTGCCGCTCGGCCGCCTGAGCGTGCCGCACCGCCTCCGGCGCATCGCCCCGCAGAAGCGCCCGGCGCGCCGCTTCGAGTTCCCGATCGGCCGCCAGCGCCCGGGGAGCCGCGGCGACCAGAAGCGGGAGGGCGACCAGCAGCGTCAGGACGGCCGCCGCGGCGGCCGCCCCGCGGGGAAGATTCAGGGGCGCCGCCCGGCCGGCCAGGAGAAGATTGAGTCCGAGCGCCAGGAAGAACGCCGCCGCCGTGCCCCATTCATAGAGATCGAACTCGACCGTCATGTGAAGCAGGAACGCCAGAAGGCCCGCCGCCGCCCCGAGGCGCGTCCAGGCGGCGTCGCCGGCGGACCATGCCCGGCGCGACGGAGCCGCCAGCCGCCAGGCCCAAGGCCAGGCGGCCGCCAAAAGAAGCGCCGCCTCGGGCGGAAGAGGCCCTCCGGAAAGCCACGCCAGGAGAAAACCGGCCGCTCCCGCCGCCGGCCAGATCCATGTTCCCGTCTCCGGAGGGTCGGGCGCCGGGATCGCCTCGCGCCGGAGCGCGCGCGACAGGACGAATCCCACGAGGGCCAGGAACGACAGCAGGCCCGCCGCGCCGGTTTCCGCCAGGAGCTGGAGATAGTCGTTGTGAACCTTGGTGCTTTCCTGCTGCACGTCGGACTTGAGCTGCGTGAAGCAGTCTTCGTAGTTGTCCAGTCCGACGCCGAGGATCGGCGCCCGGGCGGCCGTCCGCACGGCCGCCTCCCAGTAGACGCGGCGGCAGTGCATCGAAGCGCTGGCGGAGGCGAGCTTCTCGAGGAGCGGGCCGAAGATCGTCAGGGCCAGGAGGAGTACTCCCGCCGCCCCGGCTCCGGTCACGAGCGCGGCGCGGCCCCGGCGGCGCGTGAGGGCCAGACCGGCGAAGGCCGCGCCGCCCGCCGCCAGCGACACCCAGGCGCCCCGCGATCCCGTTTGCGCCAGAGCCGCAATTCCCAGCGCCGCCCCCGCCGCCCAAGGGGTCCACGCGCGCGGACCCGCCCGTCGCACATCGAGCGCCGCCCCGGCGGCCAAAGGGATCGTCAGCGCCAGAAATCCGGCGAACTGGTTCGGACCCAGGAACGTGGCGAAAATCTCCCGGCCCCGGACGCGCGCCTCGAGGTCCCGCGTGAGGGGGCCGAGGGTGCCGGGGTCGTAGTCGTCGAGCAGTCGGGGGAAATAAAAGAAATACTGGGCGAACGCGTAGAGCGCCAAGAGCGGAAGGAGCGCCAGGAACGCCGCCACCATATCGGCTTTCCGGAAGGATTGGATCGCGCCGACGAGCAGGAGCGCGAGGGAAAGGAATCCGAAGGCGCGTTCCAGGGCCGGCAGGAGATGGGAAGCGCTCCGCGTCGAGGCCAGGACGGCGATCGAAAACGCCAGGAGAGGGAACTCGATCCCCGTCAGAAGCCACGTTCCGCCGCCGCGGAGGGTGTGGGCGAGAAAAGCCACGGCGAGAGCCAGCCAGAAGAGAAGGTGAATCAGGAGGTTGAGTCCCGTTCCCGCGACGGCTCCGCCGACGGCGACGCGGAGGATCAGCCCCAGGGCCGCCAGAAAGAGCGCGGTCCGGTCGAGGAGGCTCGCGGACCGGGGCGCGGCGGGCTCAGTCATGGCGGGCCGGGCGCTCCAGAAGGACGATCAGGCCGAAGGTCAGAAGGAGCTGCACGAAGACGAGCGCCGCCGCGTCCGCGGGAACCTGGTAGAGGAGGGCGGCCGAGGCTCCCGTGTAGGCGGTCAGGGCGTAAACGGCCAGCACCGCGGAGCGGCGGGAAAGCCCCAAGGCGGTCAGCCGATGGGCCAGATGATTCGTGTCGCCGCGGAAGAGGGGGGCGCGCAGCCTCAGCCGGATCCACACGACCCGGGCGGTGTCGAAGAGAGGCACGAAAAGGACGACGAACGGCGCCAGGTACGTGACCTTGGGCCGGTACGATTCGTAAAACGTGGACGACACCAGGAGGCACGCCAGCCAGTATCCGATGAAAAGGCTGCCCGCGTCGCCCAGGAAGATTCGGGCGGGCGGAAAATTGTGCATCAGGAACCCGAGGCAGGCCCCGACGAGGCATCCCATCCAGAGATCCACCCAGGCATCCCCGACGATGAGGATGAACGAGAGCCCCGCGACGGCGGCCACACCGGAGGCCAGTCCGTCCATATGGTCGAGGAGATTGAGAGCGTTCGTCATGGCCAGGATCCAGAGGACGGTCGCGCCTCCTTCCAGGATCGGACTGACGCCGAAAAGCTGGAGGCGCTCTCCGCCGATCGTCACCCCCAGGGCCACGATCGCTTCGATCGCGAGCTTGAAGCCAGGGCGGAGGGGCCGGCGGTCATCCGAGAGGCCCAGGGCCAGGATGACCAGCGATCCGAGGGCGTAGACGACGGCCGGTTTCGGAAACGCGTCCAGAGACGCGGCGGTGAAGACGAGCGCGGGCCCGAGCAGGCCGGCCGCCACGGCCAGGCCGCCCCCGTAGGGCATGGGCTCGGAGTGGATCTTGCGCGGGCCGGGGCGATCCAGGAGTCCGACACGCCGGGCCAGCGCGCGGGCGGCGGGAACCAGGAGCCACGTCAGGGCGAAGCTGGAGGCGGCGGCCAGGAGCGTCGCGGCGATCATGCCCCCAGCACGCCGTTCAGGTCCGCCTTCATGTCCAGGACGGCCTTCTCCACGGCCTTTTCCCAGGGCAGTCCCCGATACGGCTCGCGCTCCCAGGCGAAGACGATTCCTCGGGACGAGTTGACCACGGCGCCCAGGCCGTCCGGATTGAAGCATCCTTTGAGGTCGCGGGCGGCGGCGCCCTGGGCGCCGTAGCCGGGCACCAGGAAGAACGCGTTCGGGAGAGCGGCTCTGATTTCGGCGGCCTGGGCGGGATGGGTCGCCCCCACCACGGCGCCCACGGCCGAGTACCCCGACGATCCGCGAAGGCTTTCGCCCCAGGCGGCGACTTTCTCGGCCAGATGGAGATAGAGGGGCTTCCCGTGGACGGGAAGATCCTGGATCTCGCCGGAGCGGGGGTTGGAGGTCTTGACCAGCACGAAGAGACCTCCGCCGCGCGCACGCGCCGCCTCGAGGAAGGGCTCCAGGCCGTCGGTTCCGAAGAAGGGGTTGACGGTGACGGCGTCGGACGGGAAGGCGACGAAATGGGCTTCGGCGTACGCCCGGGCGGTGTCCGGCACGTCGCCGCGCTTGACGTCGCCGATCACGAGGAGGCCGCGGTCGCGGGCGTGCTTGCAGGTGGCGAAGTAGGCGGCCAGCCCGTAGGGGCCGATCTTTTCGTAGAAGGCGATCTGGGGTTTCACGGCCGCGGCGTGGGGCGCGACGATGTCGATGACGGCGGCGTTGAACTCGAGGATCGCCTTGCCCACTTTCTCGATGTCGCGGTGGGCGCCGCGGCGGAATTCTTCGGGAAGACTTTCCCAGCGGGGATCCAGGCCCACCACGACGCGGGAGTTTTTGCGGCGGACGGCGTCAGCGAGCCGGTCGGCGAAGTTCTGCATGGCGCGCGCATTCTACGGGGGGGCGGGGCGGAATGTAAAGGGCCGCCGGGCGCTTGAACTGGACGGCGCGGGCGGGGCGGGTATAATGTCGTCCGCCATCGGGGGCCGAACGATCGTCGTCCCTGTTCACGGAGGTGGCCGCATGAAGGCGCTCTTCGCCCTGGGGCTTTTCTGCTGGACCGGCGTTCAGGACGCTCCAAAGCCCGTGCAGGGCCGGGAGGAAATCCTCAAACAGGACGTCGAGAACGCCCTCAAGAAGCTGGGTTCGGACCGCTTCACCGAAAGCTACGTGGCGCGGGAGGAGCTGGTGGAACTCGGTCGCGCGGCGGTTCCCGCGGTGGTGGCGGAGCTTCAGAAGAAGGACCTGACGCCGGCGGTGAAGCGCGCCCTGTGCGAGATTCTCGGGCGGGTGCGGGACCCCCGGCCGGAGGTCGTGCAGGCGCTCGTGGCGCGTCTGAAGGACACGGACGAGTACGGCACGTCGATCGCGGCCGCCGCGGCGCGGGCGCTGGCGGCGGTCGGGGAACCTTCGGCCGCGCCGGCGCTTCTGGAGGCGCTCAAGTCGCGGACCGTGGAAACCGACCGGGTCCTCAAATTCGAGTCCATCCGCGCGCTCGGCATCCTGCGGGTGCCGGAGGCGGCCGAGCCGCTCCGGAAGGCGCTCGAGGACAAGAAGGCCGCCTCGGTGAGCGACGACGATCCGGACGCGCATCTTGTGGCGGCGGCGGCGGCGGACGCGCTCGGCCTCATCCGGGCGCAGGACGCGGTGGACGATCTGGGACGCCTGCTGGCGGACCTGACGCCCAATCCCGCCTCGGGCCAGTCGCTGGGCGTGCATGCGGCCCGGGCGCTCCAGAGGATCCTCGAGCACGAGCTGCGGGGGAAGGCGGCCAAGGATGAGCCGCGCGCGGGAGCCCTTTCCGGGGATCCCGAGGAGGTCCGCAAAACGCACGAAGCCTGGAAGTCCTGGTGGGAGGGGCGCAAGGCCCGCAAAGACATCGAAGACACGCGCGGCCGGATCGCCAAGATCGCCGCCGCGATCGAGGCCTACAAGAAGGACCAGGGGAGTTATCCCCTCATCCTCGAACACCTCAAGACCAAGCCCGAGGCGGCCAAGACCTGGCCCAAGGACGGTTACTATTCCGGGGAGCTCAAGGACGCCTGGGGCCGCGCCTTCGTCTACCGGCAGCCGGGCACCGGAGCGGATTTCGACGTCGTCAGCTACGGCAAGGACGGCCGCACGTGGGGGGCGGGCGACGGGGCGGACCTCTGGAACCACGACCAGTGGAAAGAGGCCAAGAAAGCCGAGACCCGCAAGGCGATCGAGGAGGCGGTCAAGACGATCGAGCAGTTCAAGGCCGACAACGACCGCTATCCGGAGAAGCTGACGGATCTGGTGACCAAGCCCGCCTATCCGCTCAAGAAGTGGCCCGAGAAGGGATATCTCCAGGCGGTCCCCAAGGACGCGTACGACAATTTCCTCGTGTACCGGGTGCCCGGCACCGCCGGGCAGCCTTACGATCTTCTGAGCCTGGGCGCCGACGGCGCCGAGGGCGGGACGGACGAGAACGAAGACCTCTGGAATCACGACAAGCGTCCCGCGAAGAAATAGCCGGGGCGGCGGGCCGGTTCCTCCGGGCTTGCGGGTCCTCATTCCGGAGGAGCGGCTCCGAACCCGGGTTCGGGCGCTCGGGCGGCGGATCCGGACCGACTATCGGGACCGCGAGCCGATCCTCGTCGGGGTCCTTCAGGGCTCCTTCGTTTTCATGGCGGATCTCGTGCGCGCCATCGACCTTCCGCTGCGGTGCGATTTCCTGCGCGTCTCGAGTTACGGGGCGGCGGCGGAATCTTCCGGCCGGGTGCGGCTGGTTTTCGACGCCGAAGGTTCCCTTCGCGGGAAGGACGTCCTTCTCGTCGAAGACATCGTGGACACGGGATTCACGGCACGCCGCGTGCTGGGAATGCTGCGGGCCGCCCGGCCGCGGAGCCTCCGCCTGTGCGCGCTGCTCGACAAGCCGGACCGGAGGAGGATGCCCGTGCGGATCGACTACCGGGGGTTCCGCATTCCGGACCGGTTCGTGGTGGGATACGGCCTGGACTTCGGGGGCCTCTACCGCAATCTTCCGTACCTGGCCGCGCTCGACGGCGCCGATTCGGGGGTAGAATTCAGGCGGTGATTCTGGACCTTCACACGCATACCCGGTGGTCCTTCGACGGGTCGATGGACCCGGTTCAGCTCGTCCGCGCGGCGCGGGCGCGCGGCCTGGACGGTATCGCGGTGACCGATCACGACGAGATCGAGGGGGCGCGGGAGGCGCGTCGGGCGGCGGGAGGGGATCTTCTGGTCATCATCGGCGAGGAGGTCGGGACCGACGCGGGCGACATTCTGGGGCTTTTCCTGCGGGAACGCGTCCGGACGCGCGACCCTCTCGAGGCGGTGCGGGCGATTCACGAGCAGGGAGGGCTGGCGGTTCTGGCGCATCCCTTCACGAAGAACGCTTCGGTGGACGAACGCGTCGCGCGGGCGGTGGACGCCTGCGAGGGCTTCAATGCGCGCCATTCGCGCGGGGAGCCGGCGGACGAGCGGGTGGCCGCGTTCGCGCGCGCGTACGGCCTGGCGCTCACCGCGGGGAGCGACGCGCACGTGGTCCGCGACGTGGGGCGGGGCCGGACGATCGTTCCGGCCGCGTCGCTCGAGGAGGCCCGGGAGCTGATCCGGCGGGGCCATACGGTCCTGTGGGGCCGCCGGGCGGGTCCGTTCGACCGTCTGGCGCGTGCCGCGCGGCGGTTTTTCCGGAGACTTGGGGAAGCCTGAAGCGCGATTTCGGCTCAAGAAAATCGTCCGGCCTGCCGATATAAAGCCGGACTGAGAGAGGGGGCCTTGGACGGATTCACGCGTTCCTTTCTGGCCCGTCAACGGCTGCTCGTCGTGGCTCCGCATGCCGACGACGAAACGGCCGGCGCCGGGGGCCTGATGGCCCGCGTCAAGGAAGCGGGCGGGAAGGTCTTCGTCATGGTGCTTTCGACGGGGGATCTGGTCCACTTCGACGCCACGGGGAAGAAGACCCGGAAGGCCACCCGGCGTCAGGAGCTGGGGGAGGCCATGAAGGTTCTCGAGGTGGACGACTGGGAGATCGTGTACGAAGACACGTCGCTTCATCTGCGTCTGGAGACGCTGCCCCGGCGGGAGCTCACCGAGCAGATCGAACGCAAAGCGCGGCTGGCGACCGAGAGGACGCGGCCGACGATGATCGTTCTTCCGGCGCCGAGCTACAATCAGGACCACGAGGCGGTGTACAAGGCCGGGATCACGGCCTGTCGCCCGCACCTGGCGAGGATGAAGGCGTTCCAGAACTTCGTCCTGGTGGCGGACGCGCCTCAACTGACCTGGGGGGCGTCGTTCCCGTTCCGGCCCAACTTCTACGTGGACATCAGCGGTCCCTATCTCGAGCGGAAGCTCAAGGCCTATGCGTGTCACCGGTCCCAGATCCGGCCGGAGCCCTCTCAGGCGGGATTGGGGGCGCTGCGGCTTCTGGCGGAAGCGCGGGGAAGGGAGATCAGCGTTGCGGCGGCCGAGGCGTTCGAATGCCGCCGCTTCGTCGTGTAAAGAAGGGTTGTCTGCAGAGTCTTTTTCGAAGGGGAGGGAGAGCCATGAACTGGATGGCGGCTCTGGCGCTGTCATGGGGAACCGGCGGGGATCCGGCGGATCGGCTTCCGTCGATCGCGGAACTCGAGTGGCAGGAGAAGGAAAAGGCCATCGAGATCGACGCCCCGATCGGGGTGGAGGTCTTCGCGGTCTGGACTCGGTTCGACACGGGGCTCAAGATCGAAGACCATGCGGGAGTCGGGGCGGATCTCCAGTTCGGCTGGGACTACGGGGTGACGACGCTGTGGCTTTCCCTGGGATACGCCGGCTGGGATACGGAGAACGATGAAGACGAGCTGGCCGCGGCGGAAGTCCGCATCCGCCAGTACCGGGCGGGGCTGAGCACGTACTTCTCCTGGCGGGTCCTGGAGCTGGGCGTCGGCGCCACGGCGGGGCTCTATCGTTTCAAGCGCCGGCACGAGAACGACACGTCTCCCTTCGTGGAGTTCGAAGGGTCGCTGGGCCTTCGGCCCGTGCCCGCCGTGCGCCTGGGCGTTCTGGGGCTGGCCACGCACACGCAGTCGAGCTTCAACCGGGAACATACGCATCTTTTTCACAACTACTCGATCGGCCCCTTCGTCGAAGTGCGGTTCTGAACGAGCGTCCGCGATTCGCTCTTCCGAATCGGGCGGTCAATCGCTTCCGCGCTGGTACAGGGGCAGGGTGCGGTAAGGAAGCTGGAGCATCTGGAGCGCCAGCGCCGTTCCGAAGGCGTCCCCATAGGAGACGCTCTCGCCGTTCGTCCAGGCCCCGGTGCTCCTGTTCTGGGTGGCCACGAGGTCTCGGCGGAGGGCCGGCCACCAGCGCTCCCAGTACGTCCCGCCCGCCTGGTAGCAGGCCAGGGTGGCGTAATAGTTGCCGTAGAAGTACCACCCGCCCCAGGCGCCCATCGCGGCGTTGTTGGCGCCTCCGCCGGGGAGGGTGCGGACGATCGAGTCCAGTCCCTTGCGGAGTTTGGGGTGCTCGTAGGTGCCCAGGAAATTCAGCACGCTCATCCCCGCCGCGGTCAGCGCGAACGAGGTGTGGCCTCCCGAGGTCAGGCTGTAGCGCGTCTGTCCGTTGGCATCGGTGGACTTGTCGATGTACTCGACGGCTTTCTGGATCGTGCGGAGGCTGACCTTGATGCCCGCGCTGCGGGCCGCGCGGAGGGCCTGCACCTGGGTGACGGTGACGGATCCCTCGTCGTAGCTCGGGTTCGGCTCGTAGTTCCAGCCGCCGTTAGGGCACTGGGATTGTTCGATGAGACGGACGGCGGCCGTGAGTTTTTCCTTGAGCGTTTCGGCGTCGAAATCGGGGGTTTCCCCCACCATGCCGTAGCACTCGGCCAGGAACATGGTGGCGTATCCGTGGCCGTGCATGCCGGAGCCGCCGACCCCGCGGGCCTGGCCCTCGTTGATGTATCCGCTGCGGCCGGCGCACTTCAGGACGTAGGCGAGCGCCTTGCGGACGTTCTCCCCGTAGCGCGAGCGGCCGGGAATGTGGCCGCCGGCCAGGAAGGCCATTCCGGCCAGCGCGGTCGTGGCCACGGGCGCGCCGCCCGATCCGTAGGAGCCGCTCGGATTCTGGGCGCGGGCGAGGAAGGCGAGGCCGCGCTCGATGGCGGCCTCGACCTCGGGGGTCATTTCGGGGGAGGGGGGCCGGTCGG
>DATLZA010000063.1 GCA_035574235.1 Planctomycetota bacterium
GCCCGCATCCGCGCCGCCCGCTCCGGCCACGGCGCCCGCCGCCAGGACCGGAACGCCTCGTGCGCGCGCTCCACCGCCCGCGCCGCCTCCTCGGGCGTCGCCGCCTCGTACTCCGCGAAGACCTCCCCCGTCGCCGGATCCGTCGAAACGAGCTTCATGCCTCCACCCTAGCAGACCCGCGGGGGGCTTGACAACGGCCCCGTATTGCTGTAATTTCTGTTTAGACTGAAATATATGAATATCGAGAATTTCGGAGGACTCCCGCGGTGGGCCCTCATGGCGGCGATCGCGCTGGGACTCTTCGCCGCCTTCAAGATCCTTTCGGCCGCGGCGGCCCTGCGGGCGGGCGTCCGGCCGCCCGCGGGACGGCTCCTGGCCTACCTTCTCCTCTGGCCGGGAATGGACGCGGAGGCGTTTCTCGGCCCCGCCCGCGTCCCCCCGCCTCCGCCGGCCGCCTGGGCGGGAGCCGCGGCCCGGATCCTCCTCGGAGCCGCCCTCCTCTGGGGAGTCCTCCCCCGGATCCCGTCCTGGCCCGCGGCGCTTCGCGCCTGGATCGGACTCGTGGGGCTCGCCTTTCTCCTGCACTTCGGCCTCTTCCGCCTGGCCGCCCTCTTCTGGCAGGCCCGCGGCGTGCGGGCCGAGCCCCTCATGGACGCCCCCGCCCGGGCCCGGTCGCTCTCCGAGTTCTGGGGACGCCGCTGGAACCGCGCGTTCCGCGACCTGGCCCATCGCTTCGTCTTCGAACCCGTCCGCCGCCGCGCGGGCCCCGGCGTCGCGGGCGGCGCGGCGTTCGCGGTCTCGGGACTTCTCCACGATCTGGCCCTGTCCCTCCCGGCCGGCGGCGGATGGGGCCTTCCCACGGCCTACTTCCTCCTCCAGGCGCTCGGCATCCGCCTGGAACGCTCGGCCTGCGGGCGGCGTCTCGGCCTGGGCCGCGGATTCCGGGGATGGCTTTTCGCCGCCGCCTTCACCGCGGGACCGGCCGCCGCGCTCTTCCATCCGCCCTTCCTGGAGCGGGTCGCGATTCCCTTCCTCCAAGCCTTGGGAGCCTGGTGACATGATCGACGTCGAAACGCTCTTCCGCACGGCGCTTCTCCTGGCCGGCGCGGGCCACTTCGTCCTCCTCGGCGCCAGCGTCCAGGTCCCCGCGCGCCTCCGGTGGCGCGAGGAGCTCGCGCGCCTGTCTCCCTTCAACCGGAAGCTGATGTGGACCTACGGCGGGTTCACCGTGCTGACGATCGTGGCGTTCGGCACCCTCACGCTGATGCTGCGCGAGGAAATGCTCCGCGGGGACCGGGCGGCCGTGGCCCTGGCCGCCTTCATCGGCCTCTACTGGCTCGCCCGGATCCTCGTGGACGTCTTCTGGCTGGGACATTCCGGATGGCCCCGCGGACGCGCCCTGGTCGTGGGCCACGCGCTCCTGGCGGCGCTTTTCGCCTTCCTGGCGGCGACCTATCTGGGACTCGTCCTGCGGCAGATCGCCCTGAGGTGAGCGGGCCCTACCGCCCGGCCGGCGCTTCGTCCCGCTGGAAGGACGACAGCGTCACCGTCACGGAACTGAAGGCGTCGCCGGCGAACGCCAGCGTGAGGCTCTTCGTCTTCACCGAGGGACGCTCCTCCTCGAGGAGCCGCAGAAACTCCACGACCGGCGCGCGCGCCAGGGGCGCGTCCTTCTGCCCGCGAAGGGCCACCCGGTAGGCCGTCTCCTTCCAGCCGCGCGGGGAAAGATCCTGCTTTCCCTCGACGGTGAACGCCCCCTGGGGAATCCCCGCCTGAGCGCGCTTCTTGTCCATGAACTGAAGCAGATCCTCCGCCCCCGACGCCGCCGGCCGCGGCCCGCGCCGCTTGGCCTCCTCGATCGCGCGCTTCATCGTCGCCATCTCGCGGTACTCCGCGAGCGCCCGCTCGAACTCGGCCTTCGCCCGCCCGGCGTCCCGCCGCAGCCAGAGGACCCCTCCCGCCAGCGCGAGCGCCACCGCGCCCGCCGCCACGAGGGCCGCCGTCGACGTCCCGCCCTTCTCCTTCGCCGCGCCCGCCACCGCTATCCTCGCTTCGTCGCCCGCAGCGTGAACTTGTACATCCCGCCTTCCGCCTGCGCCAGGCCGCCCACCCAGTCCGCGCTGCGGAACAGATCCACCGACCGGATCTCCGCCCGCAACACGTCCGCGAACTGGAGATTGCGCACCTTGCCCGACAGCGTCAGCGTCAGGCTCTCGTTGCCCGGGTTCGTGCTCTGCTGGATGTCCAGGGACTCCAGCTCCAGATAAAGCGGCCCGTCGCCGAGCGTCTGGTTCCCGTACTTCTGCTGGAACGACGCCAGCGCCCCGAACAGGAGCCTCCACGCCTCGCGCGCCGACACCCGGATCGGCAGATCCACCGCCGACGTGTCCACCCGAAGGAACATCTCCTTGAGCTTCGGATAGGCCTCGAGCGCGTCCCGCAGGGTCTCGCCCGTCACGAGCTCGCACAGCTCCCGCTGCCGCTCCCGCACGGTCGCCAGGTCGCGCCCGTAGTCCGAGCGGCGGAAATGGAAGTGAAGCCCCATCGCCGCCAGGAGAACAATCACGAGCTCCAGCGTCACCAGCGCCGTCGTCTTCAGGCCCTCGTACTTGCGGCGGTAGAGAAACTCCTCCTGCCGGAAGTCCATCCCCAGCGCGTCCACGCCCGCCCCCTTGAGGGCCAGGCCGAGCGCCGCCGCGAACTTCGAAGAATGCGCCCGGATCTCGGAGGGGGCGGACGGGTCGATCGCCTCCAGCGGATTGAACGTCCGCGCCGGAATCTGCGCGGCCTCCTCGATCCGCCGCCGCGCCTCCTCGTCCTCGAAGCCGCCCGAAAGCAGGATGTGCGAGGGATTGGCCGTGGCGGCCTGCGCGAGCAGGAACCGCGAAATCTCCCGGGCCAGGATCCCGACGAGCGCGTCCTGGACGTCCCGCCCGAGATCGGCGAACTTCCGGGATTGCTCCTCGTCCAGAACGACGATCGCCTCCCCCCCTTCCTCGCCGCCGCCTTCAGGGACCGGCGCGGGGCGGCCCGGCTCCGCCCGCCCCGCGGGAAGGGAAAAGTGGATCGTGCGGATCGAACGCGGCCGCCCTCCCTCGACGAAGACGAGCTTGGTGAACTTCGAAGCCCCGTGCACGAGAAGGTGCGGCGTCTGAGCGTCGATTCCGCCGGCGTGCTTCATGGCGTTGAAAAGGGCCGCCACGTCCAGATCGAGCGCCACGGGATCCACGCCCGCCTTCTGGTAGGCCTTCAGCCGACGCTCGAGCGCGGCCTTGGGCACCGCCGCCGCCAGCAGAAGCGCCCCCTTCTCGGTTTCGTCCGTCTTGTAGTGCGAAACGACGAGCTGCTCGATCGTGAAATTGTGGATCTGGCTTTCCATCTCGAAGCGGACGGTCTTGCGGATCTGATCGTCGCTCTTGAACGGAAGCGAGACCTCCCGCAGGATCGCCTCCGCCGAATCCACCGAACCCACGGCGCGCCCGCGGGGAATCCCGGAGTCGGACAGGGCCCGGCGGAGGGCCTCGGCCGCGCGCTCCTCCCAGGGGCGCTCCGCGTCCGCTTCGATCGGCGCCTCGTGAGCCTTGAGGATCCGCGTGCGGCGCCCCTGAACCTCGAGCGCCAGAAGGCGCACCGCGTCCTGCCCGAGCTCGATGCCGACGGAACGTGCCATGCGGTTTTAACGCCGCCGGCGGAGCCCGGTTGGCCACTCGCCGGTGAAGACCTCCACGGCCGGCCCCGTCATGTACACCCGGCCGTCCTCTCCCACCTCGATCTCGAGCGTCCCGCCCCGGAGCTCCACCCGGACGCGCCGCTCCGCCAGACCCGCCGAGGAGAGGGCCACCGCCGTGGCGCACGCCCCGCTCCCGCAGGCCAGGGTCTCCCCGCTCCCCCGCTCCCACGTCCGCTGCCGCACGCGGTCCCGGGCGAGGACCTCGACGAACTCGACGTTCACGCGCGAGGGGAAGTCCGGGTGCCGTTCCAGGGCCGGGCCCCGGGTCGTCACCGGCGCCTCTTCCGCCGAAGGCACGGGGATCACGAAATGGGGATTTCCCATCGACACCACGAAACCTTCGAAGCCGTCCGCCTTCTCGCGCAGCACCGTGCGCGCCCCGTCCGCCCGCACGTGGAAGGACGGCGGCACGGGGCGCGGCGGACCCATGTCCACCGTCACCCGGTCCACCCGGCCGCCGCGAACGTGCAGGCGCAGCCGGACCACGCCCGCCCGGGTTTCGACCGCGATCTCCCGGCGCCGGGTCAGCCCGTGGTCGTAGACGTACTTGCCGATACACCGGATGCCGTTGCCGCACATCTCGCCTTCCGAGCCGTCGGCGTTGTACATGATCATCCGGAAGTCCGCCTTCCGGGAGGGAGCGATGAGAATGAGGCCGTCCGAGCCCACCCCCGTGTGCCGGTCGCTGATCGCCCGGGCCAGCTCCGCCGGGCGGGCCACCTTCTCGCGGTGGAGATCCACGTACACGTAGTCGTTGCCCGCGCCGTGCATCTTGGTGAATTTCATGGCGGCGTATCGTAGCCGGGGCCTTCCTTGACGTCAACCGGCCCTCCCGGCTACCGTACGGGGCGTGACCCTCACGGTCGGGATGGACGAGGCGGGGTACGGTCCGAAGCTCGGCCCCCTCGTCGTCGCGGCCGCCTGGGCGCGCCGACCGTTGCCGTCCTGCGTCCGGATCGCCGACTCGAAGAAGATCTTCTCGCAGGCCCGCGGCGCGGGGACCCTGGAGCCGGCGGTGCTCGGGTTCCTCCCGGCCCGGACCTTCGAGGAGCTCCTGGGGCGGCTGGGCGCCCGCAGGCCCTCCGCTCCCTGGTATCGGCGGCCGCTTTCCCTGGCCCCCCGCCCTCCGCTGGACGGCCTCGAAGGCGCGGCGGCCGTGATCCTCGACCCGGCGGAGTACAACGCCGCGCTCGACGGCCGCAGCAAGGCGGATCTCCTCTTCGACGCGGCCGAGGAGCTTTTTCTCCGCGTGCTCTCGACGGAAACGCGGCCGGTCCGCTTCCTCGTGGGCAAGCACGGCGGGCGGCGCTACTACCTTTCGCGCCTCCGCCGCGGGATCGCCCCGGACGCCGTCGTTCTGGAGGAAACGTCCGGCCGCTCCGCCTACGCGGCCCCCGGCGTGACGGTCGAGTTCCTGGAAAGCGCGGAGGACCGCCACGAGCTCGTGGCGCTGGCCTCGATGATCGCCAAGTACGTGCGCGAGTGCGCGATGAAGCTTTTCAACGACTGGTGGGCCGAGCGCTGCCCGGGGCTGCGTCCCACGGCCGGCTACGGGACCGACGGCACCCGGTTCTTCCGCCGCATCGAACCCCTGTTGCCCTCCCTGGGACTTTCGGCGGACGCGGTCCTCCGGCGCCGCTGACGGCCCGCTTCCGCCTCCCTTCCGCGCCGCCTTCTGCTATACTCGTGCGACCTATTCGGACATGGAAGGAGCCCCATGCGGCGGAAGGAGCGCGGCGCGCAGCTTCTGCGGATCCTGAAGCTCATCCGGCTCTTCGAGCACTCCCGGTTCGGACTCACGATCGCCGAGCTTCAGCGCGAAACGGGCGTGACCCGTCGGACGATCTACCGGGACCTGGCGCTTCTTGAAGAAGCCGGCTATCGCTTCGTCCGCGAGGGCGCCGGGGCCGGCGAGGCGCGCAAGTGGCGCTTTCCGCCGGGCCTGCAGAAGGCCCCCGGCAAGCCTTACACGGAGTCCGAGCTCCTGTCGCTCTACTTCTGCATGAACCTGCTGCAACCCCTGCGGGGAACCCCCCTTCGGGACGGGATCGAGTCGCTCGTCTCCAAGATCGAGGCGACGTTTCCGAGCGACGAGCGCGAATACCTGGGAGATCTCGTCTTCACCCACGTGGCCAAACTGACGCCTTCGAAGGACTATCGGCGCCACGCCGCGACCGTGAGCGCCCTCTCCCGGGCGTGTCTCGAGCACCGCAAGGTGGAACTGACCTACCGGGCCACCGACGACCAGTCGAAGACCTACGCCTTCTCCCCCTACTGCATCGCCTACTACGGCGGCGACCTCTATACGATCGGCTGGAGCGACCTGCGGCAGTCGATCCGCACGCTGCGCGTGGACCGGATTCTTTCGATCCGTCCCACGACGCAGAAGTTCCAGCGGCCGGAGGACTTCGACCCCGAGGACTACCTGGGCCGGAGCTTCGGGATGTACTCCGAGGGCGAACAGACGCGCGTGGCCATCGAGTTCGACCGCGAAGCCGCGCGCGCGGTTCAGGAGCGCGAATGGCACCCCACCCAGCGGGTCGAGCCGCGCCCGGGAGGAGGGATTCTGCTTCGGATGACCGTGCAGGGCCTGCCGGAGGTCGCCCGCTGGGTTCTGTCCCACGCGCCCTACGCGCGGGTCGTGGATCCTCCCGAGCTGCGCGAGATGGTGGCCCGAAGCGCCGCGGCCGCCGCCCGGGCCCACGGAGGCTGACCGAACCGGTTGCCCCCCGCGCCCTCCGTGCTATACTGCGGCACGATGAGGTTCGATCCCGAACCGGAAGTCGAGCTGCAGAACGCCTTCCGGGATCCCTACAATACCGTCGTCGCGGCCGCCCGCACCTGCTATTCCCCGCGCGTCGTCACCCCCGAGGACGTCGCCCGCGACGAGCGCGCCCGCCGGATCCGCGACCGCATCTACGACTCGATCTACGAGGCCGGCCACCACACGACGATCCAGCATCCCACCTTCCTCTTCGTGCTGCGCCGCGTCTCCCGCCAGTTCCTCTGGAGCTTCCTCCACGCGCACCCCTTCTACAACTCCGAGCAGGTCAGCCAGCGCTACGTCGAAGTCAAGCCCGAGAATTTCGCCACGCCGCCCCTCGAAGGCCGCGCCCGGGACGTCTACCGCGCCGCCATCGGCCGCATGATGCAGGCGTACTTCGACCTGATCGAAAAAATCGGCCCCGACGTGGAGGCCGAATACTTCAGGCTCTACCCCGCCCGCCGGCGCTCGAAGGAGAAGTGGGAAAGCGCCATCCACAAGCGCGTCCTCGAAGTCGCCCGGTACGTCCTGCCCGTGGCCACCCACGCGCACCTCTATCACACCGTCTCGGGTCTCACGCTCCACCGCTACCGCCGGCTCTGCCTCCAGTTCGACACCCCGCTCGAAAACCGGCGGGTCGTCGAAAAAATGGTCGCCGCCGTCGAGGCGCTCGACCCCGACTTCTTCCGCGGGACGAACGACCCGGTGCCGCTCGAGGAAACCCTCGAATACCGCGCCTTCGTCGAGGCCGGACGGGCCCAGGGCGGCCCGGGCGGCGAGGACTTCATCCGGGAGTTCGACCGGGATCTCGGGCCCTGGCGCTCGAAGCTCGTGGACCATAAGGCCCGCGGGGAGGCGACCCTCGCTCAGGCGGTCCGCTCGGTGCTCGGCCTTCCGCGCGAGAAACTCCCGGACGGCGCGGCGATCGACCTCGTCCTCAATCCCGCCCGCAACCGGATCCTCGGCGAGTCGCTCGTCCTGACGACCCTTTCCAAGCTCTCGCGGACGATGAACCATCCGCATTTCACGTTCCGCAAGAAGCTCTCCCACACCGCCGACTCGCAGGATCAGCGCCACCGGATGGTGCCCGGCTCGCGTCCGATCCTGCGCGCCCACTTCGTCCCCGGCCGACCGGATTACGTGCTGCCCCCCGTCCTCGAACGCAACGCCGCGGCCGCCGAGTCCGTGGCCGGGCTTTTCCGGCATGTCTGGCGGGCGATCGACGAGCTTCTCGGGCTCGGCGTTCCCTGGGAGTTCGCGCAGTATCTGCTCCCGAACGCCTTCCCCATCCGCTTCGAGGAATCCGGAGATCTCCTGCACTTCCACCACAAGTGGACCACGCGCCTGTGCTACCTGGCGCAGGAGGAGATCTGGCGCTGCTGCGTCGAAGAAGTCCGGCAGGTTTCCGGGATCCATCCCCTCATCGGCCGGCACCTGGCGGCGCCCTGCGCCCTGCGCAAGACGGCCGGAGCCACGCCCTACTGCCCGGAAGGAAACCGGTTCTGCGGCGTGCGCGTCTGGGAGCTGCCCGTCGAACGCTACGAACGGGTGATCTGACCGGCGCCGTCACCGCGCCAGCTCGTCTCCCGTAGGATGGTATTCGAGGCCGTCGATCGGCTTCTTGTCCTTGTCCGCCAGCCGGATCGCCAGCATCCACTGCTTGTCCTTGTTGGACACCTTGACGAGCAGCCGGTTCCATCCCTCCTTGAGCTTGACGGGGACCGCTACTTCGTCGGCCTTCTTGGCGGATTCCCCGGTGTGCACCGCGGAGCCGTTCAGCCACACTTTGCACGCGTCGTCATAACCCAGGAGCAGCTGGGCGGACATCGACAGCGGCGACTTCACGTGAATGAGAAGATACGCGGAGACGCCGTCCTTGGGCTTGAACAGCTGGTCGAGGTCGAAAAAAGCCGCCTTTCCGGCCCCCTGCGGGCGAACGAACGCGTCGGCGATCTTCCACCGCACGCCCCCGTCCTTTCCGGCCAGCTCCTTGTCGAGCTCCAGGGCGCTTTCCGGCGGCTGGACGTCCTTGATCCCTCCGGCGAACGGCCCCACGACAAGCCATTCGACCGGCTCCGCCTGCCCCACGATCCGCTGCCCGGCGGGCTTCTCCGCGTACTCGCGCGCCAGGGCCTTCGTCTCCGCGTCCGTCGGCACGGCGGTGCGCGTCGAGGAAATGAGAATGTACCCCACGGCGAAGCCCCCCTGGTCGGTCAGAAGCCGCACCGACTTGGGACCGGGGGAGGCGTACGTCTTCGGCAGCGGAATCGGGATCCACTCCCAGCGGGACGGCTCCTTGGGGTGGGGCTCCTTGGAGTTCTTCGGCGCGTGGGCGGCATGCTCTTTTTTCAGATTCGAGATCCCGTGGGGGACGGGCGCGGCGAAGTTTCCCCCCGGCTCCAGCGACGCCGTCTTGCTCCGGTCCCGCGGGTGGGGCACGGTCCCCTCGCTCGTCTGGTACAGCACCGAGAAGGTTTCCGCGCAGCATCCGCCCACATAGGCCCAGCACCGATAGGAAACCCCCGGCAGCGCGTAGAACTCCGCCTCGACGTAGTTGTCCCGGGCCAGGGTGAAATCGATGTCTTCCTTCGAAATCCACGCCTGATCGATCCGCTCCGGATCCATCTTGGGATGCCGCCCCAGCCGGAACGTCGAACCCGTCGGGACGCGCAGGTCCGCCGGGAAGAAGACGTATTCCCGCCCCATCTCGCTGCGGCGCACGATCACCGCCTGATTGCGGCGGACCACCGCGGTCGCCGCGTACTCGTTCTTGAGGAGCTTGTATTTGTCGAAGGCGGCCCCCCAGGAACGGACGTCCCGCCAGTCGAGCTCCGCCCCGTGCAGGAGATCGCGGGCTTCGAACTCGCGGGCGGAAGGCTTGGGCGCCTTCTCGCGCGCTTCCTTGGCGAAGGACCAGTACCGCTCGGGGATTTTCCCCGCCGCACGGCCGCCGAACTTCTTGGCGGCTTCCACGTCCCCCTCGATCAGGCACAAGAGCGCCGCGGCCCGCCGGTCGGCCTCCGACGTGCGGCCGCCGGGCCCCGTGAAGTGCTCCGCCAGCGACGCCGCGGAAAGATGCGCGAACTCCACGAAGCAGCGGGTGCGCTTCTCCTTCTCCTTGTCCTTCTCGACCACCTCGAGCTCCGCCCTCTGGTCGTAGACCTGGACGACGGTCCCCGTCACCTTGCGGAATTCGCCGGGCCGATGCTGGTACTCGAGCGTGACCGTCCCGCCCTTGGCCATCGCGGGGAGCATCTTCCCCGTCGTCTCCTCGACGAGCGCGCGGACCGCCCGGAGGGCCTCCTGATCGAAGTCGGCCTCGGCCTTGATCTCGTCGCGCTCCTTCTCCTCCTCTTCCGCGAAATCCCGCACGGCTTTCAGAAGCCGGGCGGAGGCGCCGTCGTAATCGCGCCCGAAGGCCAGCCCCATCGCCTCCTGCCAGCGGGGCAGGAATTTCTGCATCGCCGGGGAGAGCGGCTTGGGCGCGGGCGCTTCCGGCGCGGCGGACGCGTCGGCCGGAGCCTCGGCCGTCCGGGCCTCGGCCGGCGCCGGCTCCCCGGGCTTGGCCGCCGCCAGCGCCTTCTCGAGCTCCTCGGCGTACTCCTTGAGGCCCCACTTGGCGACTTTCGCCCGGGCGGCGCTCACCCCTTCCTCGTTGCCCCGACGCTTCTGGTAGAGGGCGTCCTCCTTGAGGCTGTTGAACCGATCCTTGATCGTGGTTCGTATGCCCTCGAGCTGCCGGTCGAACGGCGCGCGCAGCTCAGGGGCCTCGTACTTGTCGCGCTCCTTCTCCCAGGCCGCCAAAAGGTCGCTGAAAAGCTCCTCGACCCGCAGCCCCTGGTTCTGCTGATTGAGCTCGAAGACGCGCTCTTCGACCTTCCGGGCGATGCGCTCCATCTCCGCGCGGGCCTCGTCGGCATACCGCGTGTCCGCGCCCCCCTTCTCGAGAACCTGCTTGAACCTCAGATACTGCCCGCCCCAGTCGTCCCGGTTGGTCTTCCGGTAGGCGACCGCGTCCAGCATCGCCTGGGCCGCCGCCTGTTCGGGAGTCGGCGCCGGCGCGGGCGCGGCCGCGGGTGAGGTCTCGCCGCCCTTCGCGGCGGAGGGACCGCTCCCCTTCTTCTTCCCGCCGCTCAAGAGGAGAACGAGCGCCACCCCCAGCACCAGAAGCCCCCCTCCGCCAGCCCCCGCGAAAATCAGAATCTTCTTCTTTTTCGGGGACGTCTCCGCGGCGGCCTCTTCGGGCTCCAGGTCTCCTTCGACATCCTCGCCGGCCGCGGCCCGCGAGATCGACCGGGTGGACGAGGACGGCCGCGGAATGGGACGCGTCTGCCGCGCGGTCGCGCCCGCGGGGCGTTGAATCTGCGTCGTCCCGCGGCGCCGCTCGGAAGCGGGCGTGGCTTGAGGGATCGGACCCGTGCGGCGCCTCGTCGTCTCCCCGCCGGACGGGGGCCGAACCGGAGCCAGGCGCGTGGCCGTTCCGGTGCGCCCCGCCGGCTTCTTGGGATTGAGGATCGCCTCCTGCTCTTCCGCGGAGAGGTCCCCGACCAGATCGTAGACGCACTCCGAACAGCTGAACTTGTCCTGATAACGGTAGGCGACGCCTTTTTCGAAGTCCTCGGTCTGGAGGCGCTGAGAGCACTTCCAGCAGTACATGATTTCCCGGCCCATACCCCGCCTTCGAACAGGAATCGGCTTCGATCGGTCCGCGCCGACCTGCTCTCTTACCCCCTTCTGTGAGAATACCCGAGCGTGCCTTTATCTAACGTCCCGAGACGCCGGAACGTGACAGCCCCGCCGATCCCGAAACGCCGAACTTCTCCGGGCAGGTATGTATTATGCCTTCCTCGCCGCGGCGTCACCATACCTTTTTGGACCCGCCGCCGTCTCCCGAAAGAACTTCTCCAGCGCCCGCTCCCGCGCGGACGGGTCGAACCCCAGGTTCCATCGGAGCTTGCGCGCATCCACGGGACAGGGCTCCAGAGGATGGCGGTCGGCCTCCGCCAGCGAATTGGCGCCTTCCATCACGCACTCGTAGAAGATGCAGTGCCGGATTCCGAGGACGTGTCCGAGCTCATGGGTCGTCAGGCGAAGCGCGCGGCGGAGGAACAATTCCCCGTCCGGCGTCGCCAGCCGCGCCAGGGACGCCACCCCCGCCGGGCCGCCCAGACGACTCTCCCCGAAAACGAACCTCATGCCCAGGGCCCCGAGCGGCCGGTCCGTCACCCCCAGCACGCCCAGCGCGTCCGCCGGCGTTCCCCGCGAAAGCTCCCCGAGAAGCCGCGTCGAATCGAGCGTTCCTTCGGCCACGGGGAGGGATTCGAGCAGGCGCGCCGGCGCTTGAAAGAAGGCTTCCACATACGCCCTCAGGAGTTCCAGGAGCGGCCCCCAAAGCCGTTCGGCGTCGCCCAGCGGACGAAGATAGAACACCTGCCGCCCCGGCGCGCGCCGGTTGGCGCAGGTGGCCGCATAGTCGTCGAACGTCTGGCCTTCCTCGGGAAAGACCGCCCGCCATTCTCCCGGCCGCGGGGGGCGTTGCCGGCGGGGCGCGCGCCCGCGCTCGAACTCCACGCTCATGAGATCGCCCCCGACGGCATGCGCCTCATTGTAGTAAATACGGACGATTCGGAACGTCGAATCGCGATCCGTCCGCACTTTCATCGGAGAGAGCTCTCATGTCGCTTGCCGCTGCGATCCTCGCCGCCGCCCTGGCGGCTTCCCAGGAACGGGTCGATGTCGTCGCCGGAGGAGGCACGCTCCCGGACAACGGACCGGCCACGGAAGTGCGGCTCCAGGAGCCGTTCGCCGTGGACTTCGACGCCGCGGGGGCGATGTACATCGCCGAAATGTCGGGCCAGCGAATCCGGCGGGTGGACCCGTCCGGACGCCTCGCGACCTTCGCCGGCACGGGCGTCCAGGGCGACGCCGGGGACGGCGGTCCCGCCGCCCGCGCGAACTTCAACGGCATTCATCACATCTCCTTCGGCCCGGACGGTCTGCTGTACGTCGCCGACACGTGGAACCATCGGGTCCGCCGGATCGATCCTCGAGCGGGCGCCATCCATCCCTTCGCGGGAACCGGCGAGAAGGGCTTCTCCGGCGACGGCGGCCCGGCGGCCCAGGCCCGGTTCGGAGGCGTCTATTGCCTGGCCTTCGACCCGAAGGGGGAACGCCTGTACGTGGCCGATCTGGACAACCGGCGGATCCGCGCCGTGCATCTCAAAACGGGGCAGGTGACGACGGTCGCCGGCAACGGCCGCAAAGGCGTTCCGGAAGACGGCTCCCCCGCGATCGCGCAGCCGCTCGTCGATCCCCGGGCCGTGGCGGTGGACCGCAAAGGCAATCTCTACATTCTCGAGCGCGGCGGGCACGCGCTGCGCGTGGTCGACCCCTCCGGCGCGATCCGCACGGTAGCCGGCACGGGACAGAAAGGCTTTTCGGGAGACGGCGGACCCGCCCGCGAGGCGGCGCTCAACGGACCCAAGCACCTGGCGGTGGACGCGCAGGACAACGTTCTCATCGTGGACACGGAAAACCACGCGATCCGCAAGTACCTCGCCAAGGAGGGGCGAATCGTGCGCGTGGCGGGCACGGGCCGGCGCGGCGCGGGCGGCGTCGGAGGGCCGCCGTCGGGCGTCGACATGGCGCGCCCGCACGGGGTCTACGTCCACCCTTCCGGGGCGCTCTACGTGGCCGACAGCGACAACCACCGGGTGCTCCGGATCGGGAAGTAATCCCGGCCGCGGCCCTGAAAAGACTTTCGCGGCGGCCCGGCGTCGCTAGAATGTCCGCCATGCCCGACACGCCCACCGCCGTCAAGACCCGCCTGCGCGAAGCCGTCGCCCAAGCCGCCGCCCAGGGCCTCGACCGAACCGTCGAGGAGATCGAATCGGCCCTCGTCTCGGCCTGGCTTCTCGAGCGCCGGGGAGCCCTCGAACCCCGCGACGTCCCCGATTTCGTCGCGGCGGTCGAATCCGCGCTCCGCAGGATCGCCCCGCCCCCGCCGCGCAAGGTGAAATTCTCCGAGCCCCTGCGGAAGATCCTGCCCCTTTCCGAGGCCGCCGTCCGGCCCGCCTTCGACGCGGCCCTCCTCCTCCTGGCCCTCGCCCAGGTCGGCGACTTCACCGAAGAGCCCGACAAGCGACGCCGCGAGCACGAGCTGTTCCTGGACGACTGGCGCCGCATGATCTGGGAATCCGCGCGGATCTCCGACTGGGCGCGGTTCCGCCGGCTCGTGGGGCGCGAGGAACGCGTCCTCGAAGGCCGCCTCTCCCGGGACGTGGCCCTGCAGACCCTCGAGGCCATCGCCCGCCGGCGGGCCGACAACCTCACGCCGCTGCCCGACCTCTCCGTGGTCGCCTGCGCCCGCTGCGGCCAGAACCGCGGCCGCGACCGGATCCGCTGCGCCCGCTGCCGCGGCACCTTCTGCACCCGGTGCCTGGGTCCGTCGCCGGATCTCTGCCTGCCCGACTACGCCGCCCGCTACGCGACGATCGACCCCGAACGCCGCCGCCGCCTGGCCGACGAGGCGCGCGCCCTCCTCAAGGAACTCCGCCTCGACGCTCACGCCCGCAACGACGCCTTCGCCCGCGCCCTGAAAGAGAAAGGCGTGGACGTGATCTTTTCGGAAACGGCGCCCCTCGAAGGCGAGGAGTCCCCCGGCGTCCACGGCCGCTTCAAGTTCGTCCTGCGCGACCGCGAAGGCCCTTCCGCCAAGCGCGCCCTCTTCGGGGCGCTCGCCCGGGCCCACGCCCGCGGCGCGGGCGTGGACGCCGCGCCCGCGGAAGTGGATTACTTCACCGACGTCTGCCTGGGACTGCCCGTCGAGGAAGCGCTCGGCGCGTCTCCCGGCCCCCCGCCGCCTCCGCCGGCCCCGGAGGGCGCAGGTCCCCCGCTCAGCGCGCCTTCGTAGCGTACGTCCGGCGCGTGCCCTTGGAGGGGACCTCGACCGTGTAAGCCTTGCCGGAGGGCTCCACCGCCAGGCGGATCCCCGCCCCCTCGCAGCGCTCGCCGTCGTTGGCCACGCACTCCGGCGGCGCGTTGTCCCCCGCGCCGGTGGCCACATTGCGGTGCACCTGGAACACGTCCTTCAGGCCCGCCACCGCGCGGAGCCGCCGGTAGGTCTCGGCGCTGCCCCCTTTGCGCGGACCGTTGTTGATCACCGCCACCGTGGGCGCCGCCGCGGCCAGAAGCGCCGGATGGTTCGAAATGTCCAGGCCGTGATGCGTCACCTGATAGACATCCACGGCGCCCACCCGGTCGGCGGGACAGACGAGCTTGTGCTCGACGTTCCAGGTCAGATCGCCGAGATTGAGAAACCGGAATCCCCGGAACTCGAGGACGAATCCGAGGCTCCGGGCGTTGTCGGAGGCGTCCTCCGGTCGCGCCGGATGCTCCGGATTGGCCGCGCAGGGGCGGACCTGCGGCGCCCCGGGCGGCTCGCCGAGCACCCGTCCGTGCGCGCTCACGATCCGCACCGCGGCGCCCTTGAGCGGGACCTCGTCCCCGGGCGCCAGCACCACCGACTTTCCCCCCGTCACGCGAAGGTACGCCTCCTTGAGCTTGGGGTCGATGTCCCGCGGGGAGCCTTCGGGAAACCCGTGATCGTAGAACCGGGCGATCGGAACCCTCCGGGCCAGCTCCTCGAGTCCGCCCCAGTGGTCCACATGCCAATGGCTGACGAGAAAATGATCGATCCGCGACAGTCCGGCCTCCCGCACCGTCCGCGCGATCCGTTCCGCGTCCCGCTCTCCCGGCCACCCGCAATCCATGAGAAGCGATTCCCCCTCCGGGGTCACGATCAGCGTCGCGGCGCCCCCCTCGACGTCGATCCAGCGGATCTCCAGCCCCTTCTCCTGGGGAGTCGCCCCGACCAGCCCCAGCGCCAGGATCGCCAGCGTCCTCATGCCTTCCTCCCCCGTCACACGGTGGCCACGTGGATCAGGTTCGTCGTCCCGGGACGGGCGAAGGGCCAGCCCGCGGTGACGACCACCGTCGCCCCCTCCGGAACCCGCCCGCGGATGGACTCGCGAAAGCGGTCCAGGACCGGCGCGTCCTCCGTGAACCACGGCGCGAGAATCGCCTCCACGCCCCACACGAGGGACAGCCGCCGCCGAACGACGTCCGAATTGGTCAGCACGAGAATCGGAATGCGCGGCCGGTAGCAGGCGATCTTGCGCGCCGTGAAACCCGTGCTCGTCAGGACGACCAGGGCGCTGGCGCCGACCCGCTCGGCCAGGCCGCTGGCGGTGTGGGCCAGCGCATCGGCCGCGTCCGGACCCAGCACGTCCCCTCGCGGGGCGACGAGAGGCTCCGCCTCTTCGAGGATCCTCCGCATGACCCGCACCGCCTCGAGGGGATAGTTCCCGACCGCCGTCTCCTCGCTCAACATCACCGCGTCCGTCCCGTCGAGCGCCGCGTTGGCCACGTCGGTCGCTTCCGCGCGCGTGGGCTGCGGGCTGTCCACCATGGACCGCAGCATCTGGGTGGCCGTGATCACCATCTTTCCCTCGCGGTTGGCCATCGCGATCACGCGCTTCTGGACCACGGGGACCCGCTCGATCGGAATCTCCACCCCGAGGTCGCCCCGCGCCACCATGACGCCGTCGGCCGCGCGCACGATCTCCTCGATTCTCCGGACCGCCTCGGGCTTTTCGATCTTGGCGATCACCGGAAGCCCGCACGCGCGCACCTCGTCGAGATCCGAGGCGCGGCGCACGAACGACAGCGCGACGAAATCCACTCCCTGCGCCACGCCGAATTCGAGATCCGCCCGGTCCTTGTCCGTGAGGGACGGAATGTCGAGCTCCGAGGACGGCAGGTTGATGCCCTTGCCCGCCGGGATCTCTCCGCCGACGACGACGCGGCTGCGGCGCGCGTCGATGACCTCGAGCTGCATGAGCCCGTCGGCCAGAAGGACGGGATCCCCGCGGCGCACCGTCGGCGGAAGATCGATCTCGACGACGTCGCCGGGCCGCCCCCGGACGGGCCGCGACAGCCTCAGTTTCGGGCCGCAGAGATCCTGCAGGATCCCCACGGGACGATCCCCCGCGAGGCGACGGATGGACTTGATGAGCGCCCCGTGCTGCTCGTGGGTGCCGTGCGAGAAATTCAGGCGGAAGACGTCCACCCCCGCCTCGATGAGCGCCCGGATCTTGTCGGAGGAGCTCGTCGCGGGGCCGAGGGTGGCAACGACGCGGGTTCGGCTCATGGGGATCGGCGAAGGCGGCGCGCCGGACGGGCCCGGAGGCGGCGCCGCAGCGGGATCCGCTTCTCCTCCCGCGGGTTGGCGTAGTCCCACACCGCCGGACGCTCGGACCGGTGCTCGCGTCTCGGAATCATGGGCGCGCGCAGTATAGCACCGGGGCCGCGGCAACCCAACAAAGAGTTTGATTTGCCCGACCGCGCGGATATCTTGGGTGCCCATGAGCCCCCCCTCCGCTCCCCGCCGCCTGCGCGCGGGCATGGTCGGCATGGGCATGATCTTCGAGGAGACCTACCGGCCCCTCTTCGAAGCCCTGCACGCGTCCGGCCTTTACCGCCGCGACTTCGGAGACGTCGACGTGGAGCTCGCGGCCGTGGCCACCCGCACCGGCGAGCGCGCCCGGCGCTACAAGGCGCAGGCCCGCGGCCGGGTGGCCGATTTCACCAGCTTCGAAGGGCCGGACGCCGCCGCGCGCCTCGTGGACTCGGACGTCGACTTCGTCTGCGTGGCCACCCCGGACGACCGGCACTTCGACGTCGCCCGCCGCGCCCTGGCCGCGGGGCGCCACGTGCTCATCGAGAAGCCCTCGGTGCTGCGCCTTCAGGAACTCGACGCGCTGACCGCCCTGGCCCGCGAGAAGGAAGTCCTGGCCAAGGTCGTCTATCACAAGCTCTGCGACCCGGACCACAAGAAGCTCCGGACCCTCGTGGCCGACGGCGAGCTCCGTCACGTCAACAACGGCTACTGCTCCCTTCTGGAACCCAAGAGCATTTCGGGCGGACAGTTCGCCGAATGGATCCGCGGCCGCAACCCCGGCACCTACGTGGCCGTCCATTACATCAAGCTCATCGACTTCACCTTCGGCGGACGGCTCAAGACCGTCACCTGCGCCGGCCAGCGCGGCATCGTGGGCCCCCCGGACGGAAACACCTGGGACTCGACGCAGCTTCGTCTCGTCTACGAGTACCCCGACGGCCGCGAGGCGGCTTTCGACATTCACACGAGCTGGGTGAACCCCGACAACTTTCCGGGCTACGTCGAACAGGAGGTCCAGTTCCGCTTCGACAACGGCGTCTGGAACGGACACTCGCGCAAGCGGGGCGTGGAGCTGACGGTCGAGGGACGCACGCCGCAGCCCCTCAAGATCACGCTCAACACCCATTACAACGGCACGTTTCTCGAGCCCTGGGGGGAACGCAGCCAGCGCGGATACGGGATCGAGGTCCTGCGCCGGTTCGTCGAGGAGGTCGCCTACGTGGAGTACGGCGGCCCCCGCGAGAGCCGCCGGGAACGCCTCGCCCGCATGCGCGCGCTGGCCTACAACGACCTTTCGGCCGACCGCCAGGTGGTCGCCGCGGTCCATGCCATGGAGGCCCTTCTCGCGCACGCCGCGCGCGGCGAGCCCGACGGCGTGGTCCGCGTGGAGCGGGACGGACGCCTGAACCTCTATCTGCCGGGCCGCGCGGAGCCCGTCGTGCTCTACGCGCGGCAGGAATCCCCGCCATGACGATCGAGCATCCCGGAGAGCCCCGGTCCAACGACGTGCGCCGCCTCATCGGCGAGCGCGAGCCCAAGGGGTTGCGCACCTACACCCCCACCCAGCTCGTCATCGCCAAGAGCGCCGGCGTCTTTCATTGGACGCCGGACGGACGCAAGCTCTACGACTTCACGTCGGGAGTGCTCGTGGCCAACCTGGGCCACAACCCGGCCGACTGGCACAAGCGCTTCCTGCGCTACATGGGCTGGGCCGACCGGCCCGCCGGAGGAGCGTTCTTCGAAGCGGTGCCGTTGACGGCGTACAACGCCATCACCCAGGTCGAGGCCGAGGCGGTGCGGCGCCTCACGGCGTGCCTCCAGGCGCGCCCCGGCGGCCGCCGGCTGGAACAGGTCCTCTGGGCGGCCTCCGGATCCGAAGCGGTCCAGAAGGCGCTCTGGGCGTCGCTCGCCTTCAACCCTTCCCGCGACCGGATCCTGGCCACGCGCGACGGCTTCCATGGGAAAAAGGGGCTCGCCGAGGCGGTCACCGGAAACGAAAACGACCGCAACCGCGACCCGCGGGTCCGCTTCATCCGCTTTCCGAAACAGGAGTGCGCCGACCTTTCCCTGCGCGGGGCGCCCTACGATCCCTCCCCCGTCCTGGCGGAACTGGAGGCGATTCGCGCCGAAGGACGCGGCGTCGCGTGCCTGATCACGGAACCCTATCTTGGGGGCGGCGGATCGTACCATCCCCCCAAGAGTTACCTCCAGGCGCTCCAGGACTGGTGCCGACGGAACGACGTGATCTTCATCCTCGACGAGATCCAGTCCAACTTCGGCCGCACCGGGAAGCTCTTCGCCTTCGAAACCTACGGCCTGGAGCCCGACATCGTGGTCCTCGGAAAGGGGCTCGGAAACGGCGTGCCCGTCGCCTGCGCGGTGGGACGGGCGGACGTGCTGGGCTCTCTCGGCTACGGAGAAGGCTCCGACACCTACAGCGCCAACCCGCTGGGCTGCGCCGCCGTCCTGGCGACGCTCGATCTCTACGAGCAGACGGACATCCTCGAACGCGCGCGGCGCGTCTCGCGCGTCCTGGAGGCGGGCCTCGTCGAGCTCAAGAAGACGCCGCTCATCCGGCACGTGCGGGGCGAGGAGGGCGGAATGGTCTGGGGACTGGAGGCCGCGGAGGCGGCGGGCCGGCCGGCCGCGGAGGTGGCCAACGCGCTCGTGCTGGCCGCCTACCGGGGCGACGGCCGCGGCCGCGGAGTCCACCTCCTGGGGCCGCTGTCCCAGAAGGTCATCCGGGTGGCGCCTCCCCTGGTCCTCTCGGAAACGGAAGCCCGCGACGCCCTGGAGGCTCTGACGGCCTGCTTCCGCGAAACCGAGCGCCGCCTCTCCGGAAAACCCTAGTCTTTCTTCTTGCGAAAAAGATCCTTCAGGGACTCGGCCGCCGATTCGATGTCCTTCTTTACGTCCTTGGCGTCCTGGGCGTCCGTCCGGGTCTTCCGGAGCGCCTCCTGCAGGGCGCCCGTGTCGCCGGTCCGCAGCGCCCGAAGGGATTCCTCCTGAACGGCCTTGAAGTCCCCTTCGAGCGGTACCGCCTTCTCCAGGCCCGCCTTCTTCACGGAATCCAGCCGCTCCCCGATCCGGTCGATATGGGCCTGAAGCTCCTTGCGGCCCAGCATCTCGAGCCCCTTGCGCGCAATCTCCAGAAAGGGCGCCTGAGCCTGCACGGACGGGGCGCTCACCGGACCCACGACCGCCGCCCCCACGACCACGGGAAGTTTTTCGCCGTAGGCGTTGATCCCCTGAACGGCCGCCGCGGAAGTGCGCTCGTCCAGCCCCAGAATCCGCGGGCGGTCCTTCCGCAAGGACACGCGCAGCCGGTCCACGCGCAGGTTCACCGAAGCGTCGATCGCGCCGCCCGCGACCGCTCCCGTCACGGCCGTCGAGGCGATCCCTTCCTCCACGACCACGGGAAGGCTTTTCTCGTACCACGGCCGGAGCGCCGCAAGCGGAACCGCCGAGACGCCGAAGTCCACCGACGCCCGCTCGGGCAGGATCGAAAACCGAAAGGCGATCCCCCCGGAAGCGCCCCCGTCCAGCTTGCCCGTCCCCTCAAGCGCGAGCGGCGCTCCGTTCCAGCCCGGACGGGCCGAAAGCTCCGTCCCCCGCGCGGACAGGTGGGTGATCGCCGGGACCGCGGCGGAACCGGGAGGGGCCGCCCGGTCGTCGATCTGGAGAGCCACGTTCCGCGCCTCGATCCGCTCGACGCGCACGAGCGGCGCCGAGCGCTCGAATTCCCACCGCCGGGAGGGGTCATAGGGAAGCCGCGGCCGTTGCTCCGGACGAGCCTTCCGGGCCGCTTCTTTCTCCCGCGCCGCCTTCTCCCGGTATGCGGCGAACCGCCGGAACGCCTCCGCCCAGTCCGCCTCCCGGCCGCGTTCGGCGAGCCAGGCGACGAATTCCTCCCACGCGGCCCGCTCGCCCGGAGACGCCGCGCCGGAAGGCTTCGCCGCGGGCAGCTCCGTGACGTTCAGCTTCCCGTCCTCACGGCGCACGACGCGAAACGAGACGTCCTCCACGCGCAGGTCCTCGACGTGAAACCGCCCGCGCAGAAGATCGGTGAAATGAAGATCGGCGTGGAACCGCCCCACGCGGACCATGTCCCGGCCCGTGTCGGAGGGATCGGGGAGCTGGAAGTCCGTGAACTCGAGGGTCTGGCCGAAAAACGCGTACCGGATGTCTCCGAACGTGCAGCGCACGCCCAGGGCGCGACTCACGGCCCCGCCGGCAAGATCCCGGATGGCGAACTCCGCATAAAATCCCGCCCCGATCGCCAGCGCGGCGCCGAGGAGCGGAACCGCCGCCAGCATGTACGCCCGAAAGGGACGCAGCAGGATAAAACGGGGCTTCCGCTCTTCGAGTTCCTTGTCCCGACCGGCGAAGATCCAGTGGAGCGCCCGAAACGCCCGGTACTGCATCCCCCGCCGGTACCAGGCCGACTCCCCGATCCACCGGGAAATCCGATCCCGGTATCGCCGCACGCAAAGACCCGTCGCCGCCGCCACGAGCGCCGCCGCCGGAAGGGCCATCGCGTACGCCCCCGCCACGACATAGCGGTCATAGCCCAGGTAGGCGAGAACCGGCGCCTCCGCCAGCGCCCGCACGACCGACTCCGCGGCCGGAACGCCGCCGCCGAGCATCGTCTCGCCCAGCCGGAAAGCCGCCGGACCCAGAAGTAATCCCACCGGCTTGAACGCCCCGAACGCGAGAAGGAACATTCCCATGCTGCAGTTGAAAAGCACCGCCAGCCCGAAGAGAAGCCCCCCGTGCAGGCCGGCCGGCGTGAGCCCGGCAAGCGCGCCGAAAAAAGCGCCCGCGGCGATCTGGCCGGGCGTCAAGTCCGACTTCAGCTGACGAATCGTCTTTCGGAGGAAGTTGATCAGCCCGAACATGTCCCGTCCCCCCTTCCCGCCCATGAGGCGGCCGGCCAGCATACCACGACCTCCGACTCCGCCGGTAGAAATCCCGGGATCCGGGGGAACAGGCTCAGGCTTGGCCCGCGGCGGGGTCGAAAGTAGAATCGGCCCCATGTCCGAAAAGACGGCGGAGCGGTACGACGTCATCATCCTCGGCGGCGCGCTCGCCGGAGCGGCGACCGCCCTCCTGCTCCGCCGCCGGTTCCCGCACCTCCGCGTGCTTCTCCTCGAACGCCGGCCGGTCTTCGACTGGAAGGTGGGCGAATCGACGGTCGAGACCTCCGGATACTTCCTCTCCCGGGTCCTGCGCCTGTACGACTACCTCTCCCGCGAGCAGCTTCCCAAGCAGTCTTTCCGCTACTGGTTCCATCACGGCGAAGCGGGCGACCTCCGCACGGCCAGCGAAGTGGGCCCGTACCAGCTCGCGCGCCTGCCGGCCTTCCAGCTCGACCGTGCGGCCCTGGACGAGCACGTGCTGGCCCTGGCGGTGCGCGAAGGGGCCGAGCTCTGGCGGCCCGCCCGCGTCGTCGAAGTCCGCCTGCCGGAGGAGACCGGCGGCCAGGAGGGCGTGATCCTCGCCGAGCGCGACGGACGTCCGGTCGAGCTTCGCGCGGGCTGGATCGTGGACGCCAGCGGCCGTGCCGCGATCGTGGCGCGCAAGCGCGGATGGCTGCACCCCCTGGCGGAGCACCCCACGCGGGCCGTCTGGGCGCGCTTTCGGGGCGTGGCCGACCTCGACGGTCCCGAAATCTCGGGCACGGACCCGGACGACTCCTTCGCCCGCACCAGCGTCGCCGCCCGGCGCCTGGCCACGAACCACTTCATGGGCTACGGCTACTGGATGTGGTTCATCCCGTTGCGGGGAGGCGAGACGAGCGTGGGCGCCGTGTGGGACCGCCGCCTCGTCGAGCCGGAAGGGGATTCGGCGGAGGAGCGCCTGCACTGGTTTCTCCGGGGCAATCCGCTGACGCGCCGCCTCATGGAGAAGGCCGAGGCCGTGCCCGGAGACCTGCGCGCGTACGCCCATCTGCCCTACCTCGTGGACCGCGTCGCGGGACCCGGGTGGTCGCTCGTGGGGGACGCGGCGGGGTTCCTCGATCCCTTTTACAGCCCCGGGCTCGACCAGCTTTCCTTTTCCGTTTCCTGGACGCTGGAACTGATCCGCCGCTCGCTGGAGCGCCCCGAGCCGGAGGCTTTCGCGCGCGAGGTCGCCGCGCACAACGAAGCGTATGTGCGCTACCTGCGCTTCTTCTTCGAGTCGATCTACCGGGACAAGTATTACCTGATGGGCGACTTCGACACGATGACGGCGTCGTTCCTCATCGACACGTCGCTCTACTATTTCTTCACCGTCTGGCCTCTCTACAAGCGCGGCGGGCGGGGGCTCCTGAATCCGCCGTTTTACGACCCCTACGCCCGGTTCGCGTTCCCGCTGATCCGATTCTACCAGCGCCGCCTGATCGCCATCGCCCGGCGGAAGGCGAGGCTGGGCACCTACGGACGGCGCAACACGGGGCGGCGGCCGAAGCTGGTGGGATTCTCCCTGGGGATCGGAGCCGTCCTCATGTTCCTCAAAGGCCTGCGCTTCTGGCTGCGCGCCGAGCTCGAGAACGCCTGGACGCTGATCTCCCGTCCCCGCCCCCGGCCCGACCTCATGCCCGGACCCCGGCGGACGCCCGCTCCGGCGGCCTCCCGCGCCGAACCCGCGCTCGAGGAAGCGACCCGGCAATCTTGACCCCGGCCCGGGATCCGGACATATAATGCTGCCCTCATGACGTCCGCGACGCGCGAGATCCCCCTTTCCGACCGCGAACCGCGCTACCGGGAAACGGTCGTCCAGATGCTGCGCTCCCAGGCATGGCGGGAGCTTTCCGCGGCCCAGCTTTTCGGCCACGGGCTCCAGTTCGTCGAAGACATCCCCTCGCTCCGCTTCATCACCCGGCATGTCGTGGAAGAAACGGAGCACTATGTCGCCGTCGCCGATCTCTACCGGCGGCACGTGGGAGAGTCCATCGAACCCTGGGTCCACGAGAAGCTCCGGCAGAAACCGATCCCCATGGCGGAAAGTTTCCTTGAGCTCGGCATCGCCCAGTGGCTCTACGACCGCGGAGGCTTCTGGCAGCTTCGCGAGTACGTGGACTCCAGCTGGGCGCCCTACCGTGAAATCGTGGGCAAGATCATCGCTCAGGAAGAAGGTCATCAGGACCACGGCGAGCGGATCGCCGTGCCGCTGTGCCGCCGGGAGAAAGACCGCGCCAAGGTCCAGCGCCTCTTCGAGCGCTGGCTTCGCCTGGGTCTGGTCTGCCTGGGACGCCCCAACAGCGAAGGGAACCGCTACGCCATCGCCGTGGGGCTCAAGAAGCGCGACTCCGGCGAGTGCATAAAGGACTACATCCGGGACATCCTGCCGGCCGTCCGCGAAGCGGGCCTCCGCCTTCCTCCCAAAGAGAGCCTGGGGCTCGAACTTCCCGCCGACCTCGAGTGGCCGGTGGAGTGAGGTCCTCCCGCCGCCGACGCGCGCCCCTTCGCCGGGGACCGACTCCACGTTCCGCCGGCTCCTTGATTTTGTGGCTACAGGTGGCTACCATTCCCTTATGAGAGCCGTCGGGGTCAAGGAACTCAAGAACCGCTTGAGTGAATATGTCCGCCTGGCCGCCTCGGGAGAGGTGGTGCTTGTCACCGACCGCGACAGAGTCGTGGCGGAACTGAGTCCGCCGCGTCCCGACCGCAGCCCGCGTCTGGAGGACGCCCTCCTGGCCGAAGCCGTGCGAAAGGGATGGGTAACGCCCCCGTCGTACCCGGATCTGCCGCTCCCTCCCCGCCGCCCCGTCGCGCCCCTGCGGACGATCCTCCGGGAACTTGAGAAGCTTCGCCGGGATCGATGACGTACGTCGATACGTCGGTGCTGCTCGCCTTTATCTTCGCGGAGGACCGGGTTCCGCCCGATTCCTTCTGGAAAGGTCCCCTGACGTCAAGCCGCCTGGCCGAGTATGAAGTCTGGACGAGCATCCATGCTCGAAAAAGCCGCCGTGAACACGCCGACGCCGCCCGAGCGCTGCTGGGCCGTCTCGCCTGGGTGGAACTGGCTCCCGCCGTCCTGGCCCGAGCCCTGGAACCTTTTCCGATCCCGGTCCGCACTCTGGACGCCCTCCACCTGGCTTCGATGTGTTTCCTCCGGGAACGGACTCCTTCGCTCGAAGTCGCCACCTACGACGAAAAGCTGGCCGCCGCCGCCCGCTCTCTCAAGCTCAAGGTCGTCGCTCCCTGAACCCGGCGTCTCCCCGCCGGCGTCCAACCCCCGGCTTGACGGCGTCCGGCGCCGTGGCCTAAGATCCTTACGCGTGATCGAAGCCGCCCGCCTCGAAGAAGCCCTCCGCGAGTCCTGGCAACTCCCCTTCCGCGCCGTCGTCACGCCGGACCCCGTCCCGGCCGACCGCCTCACCGCCGGCGAGACCCGGCTCCTGAAGGAGATGAAGAACGCCCGGCGGCGCGACTCCTGGCTGCGCGGCCGCAACGCCCTCAAGACCCTCCTCGAAATCCTCGGCGAGAACCCCGATACCTCGCTCGTCCGCGTCCCCCACCCGCGTCTGTCCCTCTCCCACAGCGGACCGTGGGCCGTAGCCCTGGGAACGGCCTCGCCGGGAACCGCCGGCGTCGGGGTGGATCTCGAACTGCGCGAGCCCCCCCGCGTCGAGTCCATGAGATTCTTCCTCGCCCCCGAAGAGCAAGCCCGTCTCCGCCACGCCCCCGCCCGGACGCTCCTTCGGCTCTGGACCGTCAAGGAGGCCATCTTCAAGGCCGATCCGGACAACGCCCTGGCCTCCGTTCGCGGCTACGTCCTCGAAGATCCCGAGGCCCCCGAGGGACGCGTCCGCACGGGCCCGAAAACCTTCCTCTACCGGACCTTCGAGGTTCCCGGCGGGTTCCTGACCGCGGCGCTCCTGCGCGCCTGAGCGGAGGATTGCGCCCCGGCGGGAGGGGCGGTAAGATTCACGGGCCGCCATGCTGTCCGAGGCCGCACGACGATCCCCCCTTCTTTCCGCCCTGGGGCGCCAGGCGCGCGACCGCGCCCGGCGGCCCGCGCTCGCCTCGGAATCCGAGGGGCTCGACCTCACGTTCGCGGACCTCGCCGCCCGCATCGACGCATGGACGCACGCTCTTCAGGCGGCCGGCGTCCGCCCCGACGCGCCCGCCGCCCTGGCGACCGGCAACCGCGCCGCCTTCGTCGAACTCTTTTTCGCCCTGCGCGCCCTCGACGTGCCCGTCCTGACGGTCGACGACTCCCTGCCCCCTCCGGCGACGCTCGAAATCGCCCGCCGCATGGGGGCCGGCCGGCTCCTCCACCGCCGCGCCGCCGCGCTCGGAGGCGCCCCCCTGCCGGGAGCGCCCGACCCCGCGGTCTTCCTGCGCTCCCTCGACGGCGCCCGCCCCGCGCCCGCCGGGACCGCGCTCATCAAGCTCACCTCCGGCAGCACCCTCAACCCGCGCGGCGCCTGCTTCACCGAGGAAGCGCTCGCGGAAGGCATCGACCACATCGCCCGGGGCATGGAGCTCGGACCCTCCGACCGCGTTCTCCTTTCGATCCCCCTGAGCCACTCCTATGGGTTCGACAACGGCGTCCTCTCGCTGGCCGCCGCGGGAACGCCCCTGGTCCTCCAGGACGACCTCCTCCCCGCCGCCCTCCTGCGCACCCTGCGCGACCGCGCCGTCACCTTCTTCCCGACGGTGCCGGCCCTCGTCCGGCTCCTGGCTCAGGTCGAATGGCCGCGCGACCTGCCCCTGCGCGCCGTGATCTCGGCGAGCGCCCCCCTGGCCGCCGAACACGCGCGGGCCTTCCGGCGCGCCTCGGGACTTCCGGTGCGGCAGTTCTACGGCGCCACGGAATGCGGCGGAATTTCCTTCGAAGCCCGGCCCGACGATCCCGAAGCCGAAGGCACCGTGGGCTTCCCGCTGCCGGGCGTGGACGTCGAAACCCATCCCGAAGAGGGCATTCGCGTCCGGTCGCGCGCCAACCGCTTCGCCCTCCTGCCGGAAGGCGGCCCGGTCCCCACCGCCGTGGCCACCGGCGACCGCGGCGAGTGGACCCCCGAGGGCCGCCTGCGCCTCCGGGGACGCATCCTCCCGCTCGGCAACGTCGGCGGCGTCAAGATCGACCTCGGCGCGATCGACGCGTTCCTCCGCGCCCTCCCCGGCGTCTCCGACGCGGCCGTCCTTCCCGTGGAAGACCCTTCGAAGGGACACCGGCTGGTCGCCTGGGTCGAATCGGAAACGCGCCGGCCCGAGGAAATCCTCGACCTCTGCCGGACCCGCCTGGGACCCCGCGAGGTTCCGGGGGAAATCCGCGTCCTGCCCCGGCTTCCCCGCACCTCCCGGGGCAAGCTCGACCGGGCGGCGCTCGCCGGCCGGGCGGAAGGAGATCCCTGCCATGCATGACGTGGCCGTCATCGGCGGCGGCCCGGCCGGCTCCACCGCCGCCTACGTCCTGGCGCGCGAAGGCGTCCGCACGGTGCTCCTGGAGCGCGAGCGCTTCCCGCGGCATCACATCGGCGAGTCCCTCCTTCCCCGCGCCGGCGGCCTCTACCGCCGCCTGGGACTGCTCCCCGTCCTCGAGCGGGAGGGCTTCACCCCGAAGTACGGAGCGTTCGTCGTCTCCAACGACGGCGGCGTCGAACTCGAAATCAACTTCTTCAACAACGCTCAGCGCAATCCCGACCTCGTCGCCTGGGAGGTGGAACGCGAACGCTTCGACCACCTCCTCCTCGACCACGCCCGCCGCGCCGGCGCCGAGGTCCGCGAAGGGGTCGCGGTCCTCGACGCCGACGCGCGCGAGGACGCCCCCTGCCGCCTGCGGCTGCGCGACGACGCCGGCCGCGAATCCTCCCTGGAAGCGCGCTGGATCGTGGACGCCAGCGGGCAGAGCTCGCTGCTGGCCAAGCTGCATGACCTGCGCGTCCGGCACCCGTCCCATCGGAAAATCGCCGTCTACGCCCGGTACAAGGGAATGCCGCGCCGCGAGGGCTTCCGCGCCGGAAACGTGGATCTGGTCCTCGGACCCGGCGGCTGGTTCTGGCTGATCCCCCTGCGCGACGACCTGACGAGCGTCGGGTTCGTCTCGGACGTGGCGCGCTGGAAGGCGACCGGCCTGTCCCCGGAGGCGCTGCTCGAGGACGCGATCCGCCGCTCTCCCTTCGTCTTCGGCCGGCTCCGGCACGCCCCGCGGGTCACGCCCGTGTGGACCGCCAGCAACTACAGCTACTCGTCCCGCCGCCTGGCCGGCCCCGGGTTCGTCCTGGTCGGAGACGCCGCGGAATTTCTGGATCCCATCTGGTCGACCGGCGTCATGCTCGCCATGCGCAGCGGCGAACGCGCCGCGCTCGACCTGGCCGCCGCCCTCCGCTCCGGCCGCCCCCTCCGCGCGGACGTGTTCGACGATTACGAGCGGACCTTCCGCCGGTGGACGAAGCACCACTTCGCGATGATCGAGGCGTTCTATTCCCCCGGCTTCGCCGAAGTCTTCCTCAACCGCCGCGAGACGCTCGGCATGGCCGAAGCCGTCACGGCGCTTCTGGCGGGCCAGTCGGAACAGGGCTGGCTCGATCGGCTCCGCGTCCGCCTCTTCCTCCTCCTCATCCGCCTCAACCGGCGATTCAAGTTCCTCAAGGATCCCCGAAGCCCGGAGGCCGCCATCCCCCATGCCTGATCCCGAATCGCTTTCCTTCGAGGAGGTCCGCCGCCTCCTTCCGCAGGCGCCGCCGTTCCTCATGGTGGACCGCGTGGAGGAGCTCCACCCGGGAGAGCGGATCGTCGCCGTGAGAAACGTCACGGGCAACGAGCCCTACTTCCAGGGCCACTTCCCCTCGCTCGCGGTGATGCCGGCCGCGCTCATCCTGGAAGCCCTCGCCCAGGCGACGATCCTCCTCACGCGCCGGACCGCCGAACGCGCCGGCGCCCCCGGGGGCGCCGGGGACGAAATCCATCTTTTCGGATCCGTCAAGGCCCGCATGCACCGGCCCGTCTTCCCGGGAGACGTCCTGCGCCTGGAGGTCCGGCTCCTCAAACTCTATGGAGAAGGCGGCGCCGCCGAAGGGAAGGCGATCGTCCAGGGCACGGTCTGCACGGAAGCGGAAATGTACTTCGTCCGGACGCGGCGGGACGCCCTCCTGCGGCGCGGGTCATGAGGCGGACGGCGGCGGCGCTTCTGGCGGCGCTGGCGGCGTGCGCGGGACTTGCGCCGCTGGATCCCGAATCGGCCCGCGCGCTTGCCGCGCTGCCCGTTCCCGAAGGCCCCTTCGTCCGCGCGAAGGTCCGCCTCGAATTCGAAAGCCCCGCCTTCTCCGGACGCTTCGAAGGCGTCGTCCTCGCGCGCCCCGGACCCGAACCGGCCGTCCGCGCCCAGTTCTTCCCGGACGTCGGCGGAACGGCGGTCGATCTGGCGGCCCGGCCGGACCGCGTCGCGGGCCGCTTTCCGCCGACCGGCGAGGCGATCCTCATGAACCTGCCCGGCGAGGCGCGCCCGCATCCGCTGGCGCTTCTTGGAGCGACGCTTCTGGAGCGCTTCGCTCCCGCGACGGCGGAACGCGCGCGCGGGGTCCGGCGTGAGAACGGCGAAACGTGGGTGGCCCTCGAAGGCGCGGCGCGGGGCGTGCGGGTGGAGGTCCTGCTCCCCGGGGGCGCCCGCCGCCGGTTCTCCTGGATGCCGGGCGTCCGCTGGGAAGAACGCTCGACGCCCGGCCGCTCGATCGAGATCGAAGCGCCGCGCCTGCGGGCGCGCGGCGAAGTGCTCGAGATCGACCGGCGGCGCGAGGTTCCGGAGGGCGTCTTCGACTGGACGCCCGGGGGGCGGCCGTGAGGCCGCGCCTGGCGGAGACGGTCGTCCGGCGCCCGCGCGCGGTGCTCGCCGTCGCCTTCGGGGCGGCGATGGCCGCCTCGGGGCTCCTCGCGCGCCTGCGCGTCGATCCCGACCTCGAACACCTCCTGCCGAAGGACGATCCCACGCTGCGTCTCACACGCCATCTCCAGGGCGAGGCGCCCCCGAGCCGGACGCTTTTCATCATCCTGCGCGGCGACGATCCCGTGGAGCTCGAGGCGGCCGCGGCGCAGGCGTCCGCGGCCCTGCGCGGCTCGCCCTGGCTGGCCCGCGTGTGGGCCACAAGGCTCGAGCTGGCGGGGCCGCGCGCGGACTGGCACCGCCGCGCGCCGCTCTACGCGCTGCCCGGGGAAACGCTCGACGCTTTGGCGGACCGCCTGGCCGGGCCGGGCCGCCGCCGGGAACTCGAGGCCGCGCGCCGCCGGGTCGCGGAAGACCCCCTGGCCGGCCGTGAGCTCGTCCTTCGAGATCCCCTGGGAGTGCGCTGGATCTACGAGGAAGCGGCCGACCGCCTGGCGCGCCGTTTTCCGTTCCGGACGCGGCCGGGCTCGCCGTACTTCGTGATCGAAGATCCGCCTCTCGCCCTTCTTCGGGCGGTGGGGAAGCGGGATTCCTTCGACCTCTCCTTTTCGGACGCGCTTCTGTCCGACGTCGAAGGGCGCCTGAGCGGGGCGCTGGGGGCCCGGCCGGTCCGCGCGGAACTCGCCGGAGGGTACGTCAGCGCGCGCCACCACGCGGGGGCCATGCGGCGGGACATGCAGGTGCAGATCGCGGGGTCCGCGATCCTCGTGACGATATTTCTGACCCTTTTTTCGAGGAGCCTTCCCGGACCGATCCTCATGCTCCTGCCCGTGGGCTGGGCGCTCCTGGGGTCGCTGGCGCTCGGCGGAGCGCTCCTGGGCCCGCTGACGCCCCTGGCGATCAGCGCGGCCGCCATGCTCATCGCCCAGGGAATCGATTTCCCCGTCCACCTCCTCTCCCGCTTCCGCCAGGAGCGCATCGCGCGCGACCCCGCCGACGCGGCGGCGGAGGCCGCCGCCTCCCTGGGGCGTCCTTTCGTGGGCGCGGCGGCGACGACGCTGGCGGCCTTTCTCCTGCTCCTGGCCAGCCGGTTCCCCGGATTCCGGCAGCTGGGCGTGCTTCTGGCGCTGGGCCTGGCGCTCTGCCTGGTGGCGTCGATGACGGTCTTTCCGGCCCTCCTCGTCCTGGCCGATCGCGCGGTTCGGCCGGCCGGCGGAGGCGCCTCCTGGATCGGTCGCTTCGCCGCCGCACTCCAAAACACGCGGGCCCGCCGGCCCCTGGCGATCCTGGCGGGGGTCCTGCTTCTTGGCGGATGGGGGATCTTCGCCGCGCGCGGGCTCCGCGTCGATCTCGATCTTCGGAATTCCATGCCGCCCGGGGATCCGGGACTGGCCGCCCTGGAGCGTCTCGAAAGGGACCTGGGAATGTCGTTTACTCCCGTCTTCGCCCTCGTGGACGCCTCGATGTCTCCGGACGAACTCCGGTCCCGCGTCTCTTCGATCCGCGGGGCGGCCGCCGCGGACGGCCCGCAGGAGCTTTTTCCTTCTCCCGAAGGCCGGGAGAGGGCCGAACGTTTCCTCCGGACCACGCAGGGATGGATCGACGGCGCACTGCGCGATCTGGCGAGTCTGGGCTTCCGTCCCGCGCCGTTCCGGCCGGCGCTCGAGGAGTTGGAACGGACGCTCTCGGCGCCGCCGCCGGATCTTTCGACCCTCGACCGGCCGGAATTCGAAGCGCTCCGCCGGAGCGTCCTCTATGAAGAGGGGGACCGCCGGTCCTGGGTCGTGACGCTTTTCCCGCGCCGGGCGCTCTGGGATCCCGGCGTCCGCGCCGAGTTCGACCGCGAAGCGCGGGCGGCGCTGGGGGAGACGGTTCGGCTTTACGGGGCGTTCCATCTGCCCGACCACTACGCGCGGGCGCTGTCCGGAGATTTGGTCCGAATCACTCTGGCCACGGCGGCGGCGGTGGCGATTCTCACGATTCTTTCCGTCGGCGCGATCCGCGACGGCCTGGCGGCGCTCCTTCCGGCCGCGGGAGCCGTGGGAGCGGCGCTCGGCGTGTGCGCCCTTTCCCATGGGGCGCTCACCCTGATGAACATGGTGGCGGTCCCGATCGCGCTCGGCATCGGCGTGGACGCGGGGATCCATTACGTCTGCCGCCTTCGCGAGCGGCCGGACCGGGACGCGGCGGCCGCGCTGGCCGACGTCGCGCCCGGCCTGTGGGGCGCGGCGGGAACGACGCTGCTGGGGTTCGGCTCGATCGCCTTTTCGGACACGCCCGGTCTGGCGTCCCTGGGGCTCCTCGTCTGCGCCGGCATGGCCGTCTCCCTGACGGTCGCGATCTTCCTCCTCCCGCCGCTCTTGCGCCGAAGGCTTGACGCGGCGGCTTCGGGGGGACGACAATAGCCGCATGAGAAACCTCAGAACGGCGGCCTTCGGTCTCCTGGCCCTCGCGGCGGCGGGATGCGCCACCCGCTCCGAGATCCGCAGCCTTCCCATGGACGCGGGTGTGGCCCGGACCTACGACAAGCCCTTCGATCGCGTGCGCATGGCCTGCCGGGACGCCCTCGGGGAGCTGGCGTTCAACATCAAGGAAGGCGAGAAGGACACGGGCTTCATCGATGAGACGCATTATCGGATCATCGGCACGCAGGGACTGGCGGCCGGGACGATGGGTCGGATCGCGCGGATCATGATCGAAAACCAGAAAAGCCAGTGCGCCGTCTGGGTCGTGGTGCGGAGCAAGGTGGAAAGCCGCGAGGCCGAGCCGGCCGATCAGGCGATCGCGGAGGATCTGCACAAACGGATCGCCGCGCGGCTTGCGAAATGATCGCTCCGATGCTCGCCGCCCTTCTGGCGGCGCCTCAGGAGGACGCCGCCGCGCGGGAGGCGCTCGCCCGGCTGGCGGGACGCCTGAAGGAGGCGCGGACCCTTTCGGCCCGCGTGATCCAGGAGCGCCGGACCGCGCTCCTCGAGGAGCCGCTCCGGTCGTCCGGCACGCTCTATTACCGCCGCGAGCCGGCGCGGCTGGTCCTCGTGCTCTCCGATCCCCGGTCCACGATCGTCCACCTCGACCGCTCGTCCTACCAGGTCTACCGGCCCGACGAAAAGCGCCTGGAACGCTTCGACTTCGAGGATCCCGGAATGGCGCCGCGCCTCCTGGCGGCCTTCGAACCGCGGTCCGAGGAGATCGGGAAGGCCTTCCTCGTGCGCCGCGGCGAGGCCGGGCCGGGCGAGACGGAGATCCTCCTTGAGCCGCGCGACGAGAAGCTCGCGCGGCGGGTCCGCCGCCTGGCGCTGCGCACGGACGCCGAGGGAGGACTCCGCCGGATCGTCTTCACCGACCCGGAGGGAGACGAGGTCTCCTTCGCGCTCTCCGAGGTCCGGGTCAATCCCGAGCTGCCCGCGGACGTCTTCGAGCTTCGCGTTCCCCCGGACACCCGGATCCTCCGGCATGCGGTCCCGGCGGAGAAGGACGCCGCCCGACCGCGCTAATCCTTGATTCTCCGCCCGGCCGGCGGTTTACTTGGGCACCTGAAGTCTCCGCCCCTGCGGGGAAATTTCGCGATCATGACCCAGGACGACGCCGAGCTTCGAGTTCGCATCAAGGCGCTCCTCGTCCAGTGCGCGCGCCTGAAGGTCGCGCCCTCGGACATCGGCGACGACCAGCCGCTGTTCGACCCGGAGAAAGGTCTGGGCCTGGACTCGATCGACGTCCTGGAATTCGTCGTCCATCTGGAACGCTCGTTCGGCGTGACGATCCCCGACCGGGAGACCGGCCAGCGGGTGCTCCGTTCCGTCTCCACGATCGCCGAGTTCGTCCGATCGAACGGCCGCGCGCCGTGAGGAACGAGGCCCTCTGGAGGCACAGCCGCCACTGGCTGAACGTCCGGCCGGTCTACGCCTTCGGCCGGTGGGTGCTGGAGAACTTTCCCCTCTTCGTGGGCTACGGAATCACCTGGGGCGTCACGGAGACGGCCTACCGCTTCAGCCCCGAACAGCGCCGAGGACTCACGGGCAACGTCCGCCGCGTGCTCCAGGCCACGCGCCCCGGGCTTTCCCCGGAGGCCCTCGAGCGCCTCGTGGGCGCGCTCGTGCACCGGATATTTCTCAACCGGGGCGTCTGGTTCGCGGACCTCTCCGTCATGGCCGGCCGGCGGCGCCTCGAAGACCTCTTCCACTTCGAGCTCGAGGGCAACTGGGAGGCCCTTTCCCGCGCGCGGGCGGCCGGACGCGGGGCGATCCTCGCCTCCGCGCATCTCGGAAATTGGCACGCCGGAAGCGTCATCGTCGCGCGCCACGGGATCCCCGTGCGGGCGGTCATGTACCACAATCACGCCAGCGACTCGATGGACCGCGGAGTCGCCCGGCGCGGCGGCGTCCGGCAGACCTTCGTGGAACCGGACCCGATCGCCATGATCGAAGTCGTCCGCGCGCTCCGCGGCGGCGAGATCGTCGCGATGCTCGCCGACAAGCCGTGGGACAGCCGTTCGGTCCCCGTTCCCTTCTTCGGGCGGCCCAGCCGGTTCCCGGTCGGTCCGGTGCGGATCGCGCGTCTGGCGGAGGTCCCGATCTTTCCGGCCTTCTGTCTCTGGGATCGCCCGCGCCGGTACCGCGCGGTGCTCTGCGATCCGATCGAAGTCCGCGGCGGCGACCCCGAGGCCGCCGAGCGCGGGGCGCTCGAGGCGTTCGCGCGCGTCCTGGAGCGGTTCGTCGCGAGCCACCTGCCTGTCTGGTTCAACTTCACGCCCGCCTGGGAGGATCCATGACGCCTCCGCGGCGCGTCGTCGTCACCGGCTTGGCCTACGTCACGGCGCTCGGGTTCAATCACGAGGATCACGAACCGGCGCTCCGTGGGGGACGATCCAGCGCCCGTCCGATCTCGCGCTTCGACACGTCCGGATTCCGCACGCGCCTGGGGGCGCAGGTGGACGAGGCGCGGCTCGAGGAGCGCCTTCGCGACGCGGGCCTCCCCGCCCGCCGCCGGAGGCTGGCGCTCGAGACGCGGATGCTGGCGTGGGCGGTCGCGGCGGCCCTCGAGGATGCCGGCATGGGCCGGGCGGGCCCGCCCCTTCCGCTCGTGGTCGGAACCACCCTCGAGGGCTTCGCCCAGGGGGAGCTCTGGCACGCCGAGCGGCGGCTCGATCCGACGCGGGCGCGGCCCGGTCGCCTGCGGGAAGTCCTCTCGGGCGGGCAACTGGCGGCGGTCGTGGACCTCCTGGGGCGGCCGCTGGAGGCGCAGGTCGTCTCGAACGCCTGCGCCACGGGCGTGAGCGCGATCGGCCGGCTCTTCCGGAGGATCCGCTCGGGCGCCGCCGAGGCGGGGCTGGCCGGCGGCTACGACGTCCTGGGACGTTTCATCCACCTGGGGTTCGACTCCCTGGGGGCGCTGACGGCCGACCGGTGCGCCCCCTTCGACCGGACCCGCTCGGGATTTTTCATCGGCGACGGCGCGGCGATCCTCGTCCTGGAATCCCTCGACTCCGCGCGGCGCCGCCGCGCGCGCGTGCGCGGCGAGATTCTCGGCTGCGGGGAATCGGCCGAAGCGCACCATCCCGCGCACCCCCGGCCCGACGGCGCCGGCATCGCCCGCGCCATCGCGCGCGCCCTGGAGTCGGCCGGGATCCGGCCCGAGGACGTCGATTACATCAACGCGCACGGAACGGGCACGCCGGCCAACGACGTCGCCGAGGCGCGGGGAATTCTCCGGGCGTTCGGGGAAGAGGCGGGACGACGCGTTCCCGTCAGCTCCACGAAGGCTCTGGTGGGGCACACGCTCGGAGCCGCGGGGGCGGTCGAGCAGTGCTTCTCGCTCCTGGCCCTGGAGCGCGGATTCCTCCCGCCGCAGGCCCACCTGCGGGAACCCGATCCGGGGTGTCCTCTCAACCTCGTGCGCGATCCGGCCGCCGGCCGCCCCCGCATCGCGCTCAACCATGCGTTCGGGTTCGGAGGAGCCAACGGGGTGCTTGTCGCGCGCCGCTGGGAGGAGGAGGCGTGAAGGGCCCCGCCGGAATCGTATCCGCGTCGCTCTCCTTTTGGGAAGGCCCGGTTCCGGCGGATCTCGAGGCGCGCCTGCCTCAGCCCAACAGCCTTCGGCGCGGGGGGGATGCGGCCCGCGCGGCCGTGGCGGCCGCGGCGGACGCCTTCCGCGCCGCCGGGGTGCGCGTCTCCGAACGCACGGGGGCGTACGTCGGCCAGCAGCAGATCCCCTTGGCTTACTGCGCCGAGTTCCTGGAGCAGTCCTACCGGGAAGGCCCCCGATTCGCCAGCCCCCTTCTTTTTTCCGAGTCCGTGGCCAACAACGCCGCCACGCACCTCTCGCTCACCTTCGGCATGACGGGACCGCTTCAGACCTTCATCGGGAGCCGCGCCGCCGGCCTTCAGGCGCTGGCCGCGGCGGCCGAGGACCTCGCCGAGGGCATCGTGGACGCCGCGCTCGTCGTGGTCCTGAGCTTCTCCCACGAACTGACGGGCGCGG
>DATLZA010000064.1 GCA_035574235.1 Planctomycetota bacterium
AGGCCCCCCGGATCGCGCCCTCGCCGCGCTCCGGGCCCTGACGGCTCTGCGGCTTCGGGACTTCGACGAGACGCTCGCGCGGGTGGCCGCGGGCGGTCCGCGCGACCTCCGCCGCGCCGCGCTGCGCGCCCTCGTCGAGGCCCGCCCGCGGCTGAACGAAGGGGCGTTCGCCTTCCTTCTTTCCGAACTCGCCCCGGAGGCCGATCCGGCGGCGCGGCTGGCGGCCGGGGAGATCCTGAGCCGCGCGCACCTGACGGGGACCCAGGCGGTGCGCGTCCTGCGCGCGCTCCGCGGAGACGCGCTCCTTTCGCCGGGGCTGGTTCTGTCGGGCCTCCGGGATCCGGCCGGGGCGGAGGCGGATCTTCTCACCGCGATGCGCGAGGCGATCGAGGCCGGCTGGCGCCCGCCGGAGCCGGAACTCGAAGCGATTCTTCTGAAGTTTTCTCCGGAGGCCCGGGAGCGGGCCGGACCCGTCCGGGAGGCCCTTCGCCGCGCACGCGAGGATGTCCGCGCCCGGCTGGCTCGGTACGAAGGGCTTCTTTCCGGCGGAAACCCCGCCCGCGGGCGCGACGTCTTCTTCGGCCGCCGGGCCGGCTGCGGCGCCTGCCATGCCGTGGGGCGGGAAGGCGGAACCGTGGGACCCGACCTCACCCGGATCGGAGCCGTCCGGGCGGGCCGGGACCTTCTCGAATCCATCCTCGTTCCGAGCGCGACGTTCGCCCAGGGATACGAACCGTACCAGGCGAGAACCGCGGACGGGGACGTCTTTTCGGGAATTCTGGCGCGCCGGACGGAGGAGGGAATCGTCCTGCGCGACGCGGCGGGGGCCGAGACGGCGCTCCCGCGGCGGCGGATCCGGGACCTGCGCCGCGGCTCCGTTTCGATCATGCCCGAGGGCCTGGAGCGGAACCTTTCGGAGGATGAATTCCGGGATCTGCTGGCCTTCCTCCGGTCGCTCCGCTGAACGCTCCGTCCGGTTCGGGTTTCCTTGACACGGCCGGACGCCGCCGAGTATGTTCGGCCGAGGTCGCCGAAGACGAGTTTTTGATTCCCAAGGAGGCGTGTTATGGTGCGTCCGATCACGCTCTGCACCGCCCAGTGGGCCGACATCCCGCTCGAGAAGATGTGCCAGATGGCCAAGGAGTGGGGACTCGACGGCCTGGAGCTCAACACCTGGGGCCACTTCGACGTGGAGAAGGCCGTCAAGGACGACGCCCACGTGAAGGAGGTTCGCGGGCTGCTCGACAAGTACGGTCTGAAATGCTGGGCGATCGACGCCCACCTCGTGGGCCAGGCCGTCTGCGACCCGATCGACAAGCGCCATAAGGCGATCGTCCCCCCGAGCGTCTGGGGCGACGGCGACCCCGAGGGGGTCCGCCAGCGGGCCGCCAAGTGGATGATCGACTGCGGCCGCGCGGCCAAGAAGCTGGGCGTTTCGATCGTCAACGGATTCACCGGCTCCAGCGTCTGGGGCAAGCTCTACTTCTTTCCGCCCACCAGCCAGGCCGACATCGAAGAGGGGTACAAGGATTTCGCCAAGCGCTGGACACCGATCTTCGACGAGTACCAGAAGCTCGGCCTCAAGTTCGGCCTCGAAGTGCACCCCACGGAGATCGCCTACGACCTCTACACGATGGAGCGCGCGCTCAAGGCGGTCAACAACCATCCGGCCTTCTGCATCAACCTCGATCCGAGCCACTTCACGCACCAGTTCATCGACCCGGCGGAGTTCGTCTACCGTTTCGGCGACCGGATCATTCACGTCCACATGAAGGACTCCAAAGTGCGCCTGAACGGCCGCAGCAGCATTCTCTCCTCGCACCTCGATTTCGGCGATCCGCGCCGCGGCTGGGACTTCGTCACGGTCGGATACGGCGACGTGCCGTGGGACCGGCTGGTGCGGGCGCTCAACCACGTCGGCTACAAGGGGCCCCTCTCGATCGAGTGGGAGGATTCCGGCATGGACCGCATCAAGGGGGTCAAGGACGCGCTCGAGACGGTGCGGCGGTTCAACTTCGCCCCGGCCGGCCAGGCGTTCGACTCGGCGTTCCAGAAGTACTAGTCGGGGTTCGGTTCCGATCGCCCAATCGCCGGGAGGAAAGATGAGCAAGACGACCGGTTTCACCGCGATGGCCGGCCCGCGCGCGGAAAAGGAGGCGCCCCGCGTGGGCGTCGGCATGCTCGGCTACGCGTTCATGGGCAAGGCCCATTCGAACGCCTACAAGAAGATCCCCTACATCATGTATCCGCCCGTGGCGATCCCCGAGCTCGTGGCCATCTGCGGCCGCGACGAGAAGGCGGTGGCGGAGGCCGCCCGCCGGTACGGCTACCAGGGCTATTACACCGACTGGCGCAAGATGCTCGAGGACGACCGCATCAAGCTCTTCGACAACGGCGGGCCCAACGACGCCCACGCGGAACCCTGCATCGAGGCGGCCAAGGCCGGCAAGCACGTCTTCTGCGAGAAGCCCCTCGCCCGCACGGCCGAGGAGGCCAAGACGATGCTCGACGCCGTCCGGAAGTACAAGGTCAAGCACCAGTGCGCCTTCAACTACCGGTTCGTTCCGGCCGTCCGGCAGGCCTACGAGCTCGTCCGGAGCGGAAAGCTCGGAAGGATCTACCACTACCGCGCCGTGTACCTCCAGGAGTGGATCATGCCCCACTACGGCACGCCGCTCATCTGGAGGCTCCAGAAGAAGGTCGCCGGCTCGGGCGCCCTGGGGGACCTCGGAGCCCACATCATCGACCTGGGCCGCTTCCTGGTGGGCGAGGTGAAGTCCGTCTCCGCCCTCACGCGGACCTTCATCGAAGAACGGCCCCTGCCCGGAGGCAAGGGAAAGGGCAAGGTGGACGTGGACGACGCCTTCGTCGCCGTCCTCGAGTTCGACAACGGCGCGATCGGCACCGTCGAGGCCACGCGCTTCGCCGCCGGCCGCAAGAACTTCAACTGCTTCGAGATCAACGGCGAGAAAGGCTCGATCCGATTCAACCTCGAACGCCTCAATGAACTCGAGGTCTTCTGGGTCGGCGAGGAGCCCAAGGAGACGCAGGGCTTCCACAGCGCCATGATCACGGAGGGCTACCACCCCTTCATCTCGAACTGGTGGCCTCACGGGCACATCATCGGGTGGGAGCACGCGATGGTGCACGAGATCCACCACCTCCTGGACGCGATCGTCAACAACAAGGACGTGGCCCCCCACGGGGCGACCTTCGAGGACGGCTATCGCTGCGCCGTGATTTGCGACGCGATCCTGGAATCGGCCGCGAAGCGCAAGCACGTGGACGTGAAGTATTAGAAGGGCCGGCGCCCGGGGCGGAGCCCGTCCTCCGCCCCGGGCTCGGCCGGAATTCCTCCCCTAAAGCGAAGCCTGGAAGTCGAGAAGGACCCCCCAGTCCTCCCCTTCGTCCGTCAGTCCGATCGGAATCCCCGCCCCGAACCGGAAGCCGCGCTCCACCCACCGATACTCGGCGGCGGGCACGAGGCTCGCCTGCACCGACTCGCCCACTTCGCGCTGGAGATTCAGCCCCGCCAGCAGGCTCAGATCCGGCCCCCACGGAGTCACCTCCACCGCGGCGTTGGCCCCGTAGACGGTCCGCCGGTCCTCTTCGGCGCGCGCGAAGATTTCGGCGTGCAGCGTCACCCCGTCGAACGTCCAGGCCGCCGCGGCGAAGGGAATGAAGGCGCTGTTGTCGCCTCCCAGCCCCCGGTCCTCGTCGCCCGTCGTCAGCGTGGCCCGCAGCCCCAACGCCAGGGGAAACGGAACAAGATCCGGCGAAACCGCCCCTTTGAGCTCGAGCACCACGTCCCCCAGGCCCGATTCCCGGTCCCCCGGGTCCGGATCCACGGCCAGAAACGGAACCTCGATCTCTCCCGTCAGCCAGTCCGTGATTCCGAAGGCGATCTCCCCCGAAAGCCGGGCGATGTCCAGCTCCTCGTCGTCGTCCAGCTCAAGCGCCCCGGAGAAGAACACCACATCGACTTCCGCCACGTCCGCCGGCAGCGTGTACGCGGTCTTCAGCCGCACGACCTCCAGCTCCTCCGGGCGGTTCCCGCCGCGGCCCGCGGGCGGTTCCTGCGGCGGCAACAGCCCGGCTACGGCCCAAAAGACGAAAAAGGTCATGGGAAACCCTCCCCTCAAACACCATAGAGCCGCAGAGCCGCCGGATGTTACGTTCCCCGGCCGAAGTAACATTCCCGCGCGCCCCGGCTCAACGCGGTGGAAGAACCGCCTTCGAGCCCCGACTCCCCGGGGAGGTGAAGCCATGAACGCGCGCAAAGCCCTGTTCCCCGCGCTGCTGCTCGGCCTGACCGCCTGCCGCGGCATGGGGATCTTCGGAACCGAAGCCGCGCCCCGCAACGGCGAGGCGCCCGCCAACGCCGCCGTCCGGCGCTACCCGCGCTCCACGGAGGACGTCTGGTCCGCGGTGGCCGCCGCGATGCAGTCGCTCGATCTGCGCATCGAAAGCGACCGGCACGACGCCCTGGGCGGCGAGCTTGTGGCCCGCCGGGCCAACGACGAGCGCGTTTCCGTGCGAGCCCGGAGCCTCGACGAAGCCAGCACGCAGGTGACCGTCAGCGTCGGCGCCGGCGACCGGAATCTCGCCGAGATCGTCCAGAACCACATCGGACGGCATCTCGGAGGGGCCGGCGTCGCCCGCACGGGATTCTTCGGAGGAAGCACCCTGGAGCGCTCCTACGACGCCAACGTGGCCAAGGCCGTCATCGCCGCCGAGCGGGCGGCCGAGGAACTGGGCCTCGAGATCACGCATCGCGACATCCGCGACGCCTCGGCCGAAGTCGTCGCGCGCAAGGCCGGAGTGGGCCCCGTGCTCGTCCGCGTCGAGACCGCCGCCCGGAACGGCGACGCCCGCCGCAACGGAGATCGCGCCGCCGACGCCGAACGCGGCCCCGTCCGGGTGACCTTCGTGGCCGGAACGCGCCGCAGCGAGGAGAACGAAGCGCTGCTTCAGGACCTGAGAACGTCCTTCGAGAGGTTCCTCCGCTGAGGCCGGAGGAGCCCCCCGTTCGGGGAGGGGCCGGAGATGAAACGTGCCGCCGTCGCCGCGCTGATCCTGGCGCTGGCCGCCTGCGCGACTCCGCCGGCCCCCGCGAGGCGCGTGGACATCGTCGTGCGCAACACGACGGATCGTCCGCTCGACATCCATGCCCGGGCGGGCCTCTTCGGCCGGAGCCTGCGCCTGGCTCCCGGCCAGAGCTGGCGCGGCTGGGCCCTCCGCGACGCCCTGATCCGGGAAATCTCGATCGAGATCGTCGAAAGCGCCCCCTCCTCCCCCGGCGAAAGCCGGTAGCGCGCCCTCCGGAAACCGTTATATACTCTGACGGTTTCACAAAGGGGAGGAGAACCCGATGATCGCCACGCTCCTGATGCTCGCCCTGTCCGCTGCTCGCCAGGCCGGAGACGAGGGATGGATTTCGCTTTTCAACGGCAAGGACCTCTCCGGCTGGAAGGTGAGCGAGAACCCCGCCTCGGCCCGGGTCGAGGACGGCTGTCTGGTCGTCAACGGCCCGCGCGCCCACTGCTTCTACGTGGGCGAGGTCCGGAACCACGACTTCAAGGACTTCGAGTTCAAATGCGAGGTTCTCGTCAAGCCCGGTTCCAACTCCGGCATCTATTTCCACACCGCCTGGCAGGAAAAGGGCTGGCCGGAGAAGGGCTTCGAGGCCCAGATCTGCTCGAACGACTACAAGGACCCCCGCAAGACCGGAAGCCTCTATGCGGTCAAGGATCTGACCGAATCCCCCGTCAAGGACGGCGAGTGGTTCGAATACCACATCCTCGTCAAGGGCCGCCGGGTCGAAATCCGCCTCAACGGCAAGACCGTCAACGAATGGGTCCAGCCCGACGACTACGCCCCCAAGCAGTTCAAAGGGCGGATTCTGAGCTCCGGAACCTTCGCCTTCCAGTGCCACGACCCCAAGAGCGAGGTGCGGTTCCGCAACATCCGCGTCAAGCCGCTGGATTGACGAACGCCCCGGGGCGCCGCCGCCGGATGTTGCACCCCCGCGAAACTTTTCCTATGCTGTTTCCGCGGGGGCGGAATGGGTAAGAGCATCGTCTACTGCGACGGGTGCGGAAAAAGTCTGCCCGAAGACGAGTTCACCCGCGGCAAGGCGCACTTCGTGGACGAGCGCCCGTTCTGCGTCTCCTGCAAGCCCCTTCCCGAACCTCCGCCGGCCCGGCCCCCGACCCCCTCTCCGCTTCCGAAGAAAATCGCCACCAGCCGTATCTCCATTCCCGCCGCCGGCACGCGGAGAATCCCTCTGCCTCCCCGGCCGGCCCGCCGGCCCGCCGCCCGGACGATCGGAATCGCCGCGGCCGCCGCCGTCGCCGGAGGGATGATCCTCGTCCTGGCTCTTTCCGGGGGATCCTCCCGCGCGACTCCGGCCCCGCCCCCGCCGGCCCGGGAGCCCGCGCCCCGCCCGCCCTCGCGCGACGAGGCCGCCCGCGCCGCCGTCGAGGAACTCGAGCGCCTCGCCGCCTCCGGAAGCCCCGATGAAATCCTCCTGGCCTGCGACCGCGTTCGGCGCACGGTGGAGGGCACCCGCTACGCCCCACGCCTGCGCCAAGTCGAGGAGAACGCCCTCCGCCGCCGCGCGGAGCGCCGCACGGACGCCGACCGGTTCCTCGGGCAGATCCGGGAGCTGATCCAGGCCGACCGCGAGTTCACACGCCAGGCCGAACTCGAAGGCATGATCGCCGCCGCCCTCCGAACGTGGCCCGATCGCCGTGGAGACATCGACCTTCTGCGCGCCGACTACGAACGCCGGCGCGCGGAGGCCGCCCGCCGCGCCTCCCTCGCGGGCCACTGGAAGTTCGACGACGGAGGCGGCGATACCGCGACCGACGCGTCCGACTACGCCCACCACGCCCGCGTCCTCGGCGGACCCCAATGGACCACCGGCCGAATCGGCGGAGCCCTGCGCTTCGACGGCAAAGACGACGTCGTCGTCCTGCCCGGCGCCGCCCCGCTCAACCGCCTCCAGGAAGGAAGCTTCACCCTGGCCGCCTGGTTCAAGGCGCTCTCCGAACCGACCGGCCCGGACGGCGACAACCGCTCCGCCTACGCGATCGTCGTCAAGCAGGGCTGGCATGAAGGCTTGAGCTACCGGCCCGGCCGCACGTTCTACGCCGAGCACTGGCTGGCGGGAGACGTTTGGGTCCAGACGTCGGCCTCCGCCCCCTCGTTCGTCCCCGGAGCGTTCTTCCATGTGGCCATGGTGGTGCGCCGGGAAACCGGACGCCTGGAGCTCTACGTGGACGGGATTCTTCGCGGCTCCGCCTCCTTCACCCCCGGAGCCCCGACCCGGGACTACGGCGCGACCCCCTGGAGAATCGGCTGCGCCAATCCCGGCGCCGACAAGTGGGCCTGGCCCGCCCACGGGGTGATCGACGACGTCCGGCTCTACTCGAGGGCGCTTGCTCCGGAAGAAATCCTCGAGCTTCGCCGCGTCGCCAGCCAGTGATCATGTCGCCGCGGACATGAGCGCGGCGTCCGTGGCTTCGGCGGCCGAAAGCTCCGCGGAAATCCGCCCCGCCCGGAACACGAGGATCCGGTCCGCCTCCCTCACCTCTTCCATCTCCGAGGAAATGAGGATGATCCCCGCCCCTTCGGCCGCCAGGCGCCGCACGAGCGCCCGGATTTCCGCCTTGGCTCCCACGTCGACCCCCTTCGTCGGCTCGTCGAGCACGAGCGCCCGCGGACGCGTGGCCGTCCACCGGCCCAGCACCACCTTCTGCTGATTCCCGCCGCTGAGCTCCGACACGGGCTGGTCCGGACCCGCGCACTTGAGACTCAGGCGCGCGACGGCCTCTTCGACCGCGGCGCGGTCCGCGCCCCGCGGGATCATCCCCCACCGGCCCATCCGCGGGAGCGACGCCAGAGACAGGTTCTCCGCCACCGTCATCGAGAGAATCAGCCCTTCGATCTTGCGATCCTCCGGAACCAGGCCGATTCCGAGCGCCACCGCCTCCCGCGGGGACCGGATCCGCACCCGGCGCCCCTCCACGAAAACCTCCCCCTCCTCGGCCGGATCGATCCCGAAAAGCGCCCGCGCCGTCTCGCTCCGGCCAGCGCCCACGAGGCCGAACCACCCCAGGACCTCGCCCCGACGGAGCGAAAAGTTCACATCCCGGAATCCTCTCCCTCCCAACCCCCGAACCTCCAGCACCGGCGGCCCGGCCGCAGCCTCGGACGGAACCGCCGCCCCCTCCCCCGCGCCCGCCGTCCCGGTCAGAAGCCGGACGATGTCTTCTTTTCCCGCCTCGGGAAACCGCAGCGTCCCGGCGACCTCGCCGTCCCGCAGCACGGTGGCCCGGTCGGCGATGGCCCGCACCTCCTTCAGGCGATGCGAGACGAAAAGAATCGTCACCCCGCGCGCCCGGAGCTTTCGGAGAATGCCGAAGAGCGCTTCCGCTTCGCCCTCCGACAGGCTCGCCGTGGGCTCGTCCAGCGCCAGCACCCGGGGCTCGAACGCCAGCGCGCGGGCGATCTGGACGAGCTGCTTGCGCGCCACGGACAGGCGCTCGACCGGAACGAGCGGATCGCACGCCAGTCCGAGTTCTCCCAACCGGCGGCGGGTCTCCTCGAGCATCGACGCCCGGGCCCCCCACCGCCGCCCCAGAAACAGATTCTCGACGATCGAAAGATTGCCGAAAAGCGTGGTTTCCTGCGGCACCAGCCCGATCCCCCGCTCGTGCGCCTCCCGAGGAGAGCGCGCCCGGAGCGGGCGTCCGTCGAGCAGAATCTCCCCCTCGTCCGGTTCCACGAGCCCCGCCAGGATCTTCAGCAGCGTGGACTTCCCCGCCCCGTTGGCCCCGAGCACGGCGTGAACCTCGCCGGCGACCGCGGAAAAGCTCACGCCGCGAAGGGCGCGGACCCCTCCGAAGCGCTTCGCGATCCCCCGGAATTCGATGGCCGGCGCCCCCGGCATCCGCTCAGGGCCTCCCGTACCGCTCAAGCCATCTCTTCTTGAACGCTTCGAGGTTTTCGCGCGTGACTTCCTCGAGCGTGCCGGCGATCCGTCCTCCCGGGCCGGCCGCCACGGACTTGCCGTCGGCCATGTCCTTGAGGAGCCGCACGCTCATCTCCCCCCAGCCCCAGAGATCCTGCGCCAGGAGCATCTGACACTTGCCGCTTTCCAGATACTGCCACGCCTTCGGAAGCGCGTCGCAGGAGACGACCTTCACGCGCGCGGGATCCACCGCGTCCAGACCCTTGTCCCCGAAGAGCGCCCAGCCGCCCACGAGCACCAGCCCCGCCAGATCCTTGTAGGTGTTCACGGCGTCGGCGATCTGCTGGATCGCCTTGTCCTGGCGGTCGTCGCACTTCAGGACGTCGATCACCCGGATCTCCGGAAAGTGCCGGGCGAAGCACTCCTGGGCGCCCTTGACCCGTTGCGCGAGGTTGGGCGCGTCGGTCCCCGTCTGGAGGATCACCTTGCCCTTTCCGAGGAGATTCCCCAGGAAGTGGGCGAGCCGCTCTCCGCACTCGAGGTCGTCCGTGCCGAAGAAGACCCGCCGCTTCGAAGAAGGCGCGTCCGAGTCGAACGTCATCACCGGAATGCCCCGCTCCACGGCGTAATCGATCGACCGCCGCAGCGCGTTCTCCTGATCGACCGACACGGAAATGCCCGAAACGCCCTGGTCCGCCAGCTCCCGCACGAGCGCGGCCTGCCGGGCGGGATCGGAATCTTCCGGCGCCTGCCAGAGAATCTCGATCCGGCATCCCTCCCGGGCCTCGATCTCCCGCGCCGTCTTCTCCGCCGCGATCCGGCCGTAGTTGAAGACGTCGTTGGACAGCATCTTCGGAACGATCGCGAAGCGGTACCCGCGCCCTTTCCCGGAGTTGCCGCCCGAATCGCACCCCGCGACCGCCCCCAGGACGACGGCGCAGGCGAGAACCATGTTCCTCATGGACGCGCCCTCCCGAACCACCGGCGGGGCAGGGACCATCCCCGCCCCCACTGATCCACGGCCACCGCCAGAATGATCGCGGCCCCGTAGGCGATCTCAATGTACTCGCCCTTCACCTGGAACTGAAGCAGCAGCGTGTAGAGCACCCGAAGCGTCGCCGCCCCGAGGACCGCGCCGACGACCGATCCCTGTCCGCCGGAGAAGCGCACCCCTCCGAGGGCGCACGCGGCGATGATCTGAAGCTCGTAGCCGCGCCCGTTGGAGACGTGCGCCTGAGCGTAGTGAAGCGCATAGGCGCATCCGGCCAGGGCCGCAAAAAATCCCGCGACCGTGTAGACGCCGATCTTAATCCCCGTCACCGGAAGGCCCGCGAACCGCGCCGCCTCCTCGTTGCCGCCGACCGCGTACACGTAGCGGCCCCAACGGAAGCGCGCCAGCACGCCCGCCGCGGCCGCCGCCAGGACGATCAGCGTCTTGCCCGCATGCTCCCCGAGCGCCGCGAAAAAAGGCGAGGGCGCCTCCC
>DATLZA010000065.1 GCA_035574235.1 Planctomycetota bacterium
CGATCCGGCCGCCCGCCAGGACGACGTTTCCCCACCGCGCCAGCGCGCGGTCCCCGGGGACGGCGAAGACGGGCTCGTCGAGGCGGAACTGGACCCAGACGGCGCGGCCGGGTTCGAGCGGGACGTCCTCCAGGACGACCATCCGCGCGGAAACCTCGGCCGGGCCCAGGTGGAGCGTCACGGGGACGGCGTCGGCGGACCGTTCCGCCGGGAGCGCCGCGCCCAGCCGCACGCGGGCGGCCAGAGCGGTGCTGGGGCCCAGGGTTCCGGGGGCGGCCGCGATGAAGCCGCGTTCCAGCGCGCCGGGATTTTCGAGATCGGGCAGATGAAGCCCCGCCGTGTGGCCCGGCCGCGCCTCCGGGACCTCCGTCCGATAGGCGTGCACGGCCGCCACGCGCAGGCGCTTTCCGGAAGGGAGGATTTCGACCGCGTCTCCCGGGCGCACGCGGCCCGAAAGAGGGACGCCCGTGACGACCGCGCCGCGCCCGTCCGGGGAGGGAAAGGTTCGAAGCAGCGCCATGCGGAACGGTCCCGGCGCCTCCGGCGGGGCCGGCCGGGAGGCCGCCCAGGACTCCAGCGCGGCGCGCAGGCCGGCGGCTCCCTCGACGGGCGCCGCGTCCGGCGCGTGAGGTCCGGCGCGGGTGCGCACGACGGCGGCCACCGGGACTTCCAGAAGATCGAGGATCCGGCGATGCTCCGCGGTTCCGGCTTCCGGACCCCGGTCCGCGGCCACGACGAGGACCGCCGCGTCGGCGACGGACGCTCCCGCGATCGCGGTGCGGATCGAGCGTTCGTGGCCCGGAAGGTCGATGAGGCCGACGACCGCGCCGTCCGGCAGGAAGGCCGGGGCGAAGCCGAGGTCGGTCGTGCGTCCGAGCCGCCGCTCTTCCGGGAGCCGGTCGGGGTCCACGCCGGTCAGCTCGCGGACGAGCTCGGACTTGCCGTGGCCGGAGGCGCCGGCCACCGCCACGACGCCGGCCGGCCGGAACGGGGGCGCAGGGTTCGCCATGGGGGCCTATAAAACTCTTTGAATTCGCCTATCGTATTATATAATGGACGCGCCGTCCCGCAAGGAGACGGTCGCGGGCCCGGGCCGGCGGGGGTCCGGCCGCGGAAGAACCGGCGTTTTCACAGGGGAGCGTTTCCATGAAAAATCTCGTGTGGGCGGCATGCTCGGCGGCGGTCCTCGGGGCCTGCTCGTCGGACTCGGGTTCCTCGGCGGCCATGAAGGGATCGGCCGCCTCCTCCTGCTGCGCCGAAGGAAAGGTCGCGGCCAAGGACGACGCCTGCTGCGCGTCCGTGGCGGATCGGCAGCAGATTCCCGCCCGGGAGTACCTCCAGCCGGGGGACAGCCGGACGTTCGCGATCGAATACGTCGGCAAGGTTTCCGAGATCCCCGCGGGGACGAAGAAGCTCCGCGTGTGGCTGCCCGTGCCCGAGGACTCGACCGTCCAGACGATCCGCAATCTCTCCTTCTCGCGCAAGCCGGACAAGATCGAGCGGGAGCCCAAGTACGGAAACAAGATCGCGTACTGGGAGATCGAAAGCCCCGGCGCCGCGGCGGACGTCACGATGAAATTCGAGTGTACGCGGCTCGAGATCCGGACGAACCTCGAAGCGCTCCAGGAGGACGGAAAGGATCCCGAAGGCTCGTTCGCCGTCTTCCGCAAGGAGGACCGGCTGGTGACGATCGACGACGAGATCCGCTCGATCGCCGCGCGGTTGACGCAGGGGAAGTCCTGGACGGCGGCCAAGGCGCGAGCTATCTATGACTACGTCCTCGAGAAGATGACCTACGACAAGAACCACGCGGGGTGGGGGCGCGGGAGCACGCGGCACGCCTGCGAGGTGGGCAAGGGCAACTGCACGGACTTCCACGCGCTCTTTAATTCCCTCTGCCGGGCGGCCGGCATCGCCAGCGGGTTCGAGATCGGGCTTTATCTCCCCTACGAGAAGGGGAAGGTCGAGCCGCCGGGCGGGTATCACTGCTGGGCGTTCTTCCGCGTGCCGGGGAAGACCTGGGTGCCGATCGACGCCTCCGAAGCCGACCGCTTCCCGGAGCGCCGCGACTATTTCTTCGGCAACCACACGTCCAACCGCGTCACCCTTTCGACGGGCCGGGACATCGTTCTGGAGCCGCGGCAGGCGGGGGAGCCGCTCAACTACTTCCTCAATCCGTACGCCGAGGCCGACGGCAAGCCCGTCAAGACGGACAAGACCTGGTCGTACCGGGATTTGAATTGATTCGGGACCTTATTCAGGGAATGGGAGGGATCGAGGGATGACCCCAGCAACGCTTCTGGCCGTATGGATGGCCCTGACTCAGGCCGCTTCGTCGGAGGCCGCCCGGGCCGTTCCGCCCGACGGGACGGGCAGGCCCGCCGCGAAGGCCGAGACGCTTGAAGAGCGCGTGGCCCGCCTCGAGCAGGCCCAGGCTCAGGCCGCCGCCCCCGAGAAGAAGGGAGGCCTCACGGGCGAGGGCTTCGTCTTCAGCACCGACGACGGCAACTTCAAGGGCTCCATCAACGGCCGGATGCTGGCCCATTACCGTTACGTCCTCGACCGGCCGGACGAGGACGCCGCTCCTCTTCGCACGGTCCCGAACTCCTTCTTCATCCGCCAGGCGCGGATCGAGGCCAACTTCACGTGGTACAAGGAGTTCACCGGCAAGGTGCAGTACGACATCCCGACGGGGACGTACAACCAGACGACCGGCGCGATTTCGAGCGCCACGGGCACCCTGCGGGACGCCTTCGTGGCCTGGCACCGCTGGAAGGAGTTCTCCGTCCGTGTGGGGCAGTTTTTCGAGCCGCTGTCCCAGGAGGACGTCACCTCGACGCGCTTCATCGATTTCGTCGAGCGTTCCGTCATGAACCGGCTTCTGCCCGGCCGGGAGATCGGCCTGGCGGTCTACGGGAGCCTTCTGGAGGACAAGCTCGCCTACGAAGTGATGGCGTGCAACGGCAACGCGCTCCTCAACGACCAGGGGCGCAACGTCAACGACGGCAACGACGAGAAGGAGCTGGCCGCGCGGTTCTACGTCTTTCCGGTGGAGGGCCTGCGCCTGGGCGCGGCCGCGTCCTTCGGGGAGGCGGACGATCTCGCCGCGGGCGGGTTCGACCTCGTGACGACGGAGCTTTCCGTGATGTGGCTCGACGGCCAGGCGGGTCCCGTGTTCGACGGGACGCGCCGCCGGTATGTGATCAACGCGTCGTACGCCACGGGGCCCTTCAGCGTCCGCGGGGAGCTTTTCTTCCGCGAAGACGAGCTTCAGGATCCGAACCCGGAAAGCGCGCTCGAGAGCATGGGCTACTACCTCTACGGCACGTGGCTTCTGACCGGCGAGAAGAAGACGCCCGAGACGCGCGTGACGCCGGCGCAGGCCTTCCTCGAAGGCGGCGGAATCGGCGCCGTGGAGCTCGCGGTCCGCTTCGCCCACGTCGAGGTGGACAACGCCGAGGACGCCGGGCTCATCGGCGCGGCCGGCGACGCCCAGGAGGTGGACGTTCTGACGGTGGGCGTCAACTGGTGGCCGGTGAAGTATGTGCGCGTGTCGGTCAACTTCGTCCATGAGATGTACGACGAGGACCTGGCGTTCGAGAACGGCCGCGAGGAGGACTCGCTGAGCGGAGTTCTGACGCGCTTCCAGATCGATTTCTGACCGTTTCGGGGAAGGGCGGGGCCCGCCGGTCCGGCCGGCGGGCCCTCCGGCCCTGAGGGGGACGCGGAAACGGGGGGTGCGGGCGGGGCGTTAGATATGTGCGTTGGGCCGCGCGGGGAGCACGGCGGGGCGGGCCGCCCGGCGCGGCGTTTCGAGGAACCTTTGCGGAAGGAGGCAGCGGGATGAAGAGAAGTTTCGGCGCGGCCGCGGCGGTGGTGGCCGCGGCGGGACTGGCCTGGGCGGCCGTGAGCTCCCAGGCGGTCAACAGCACCTGCCCCGTCAAGCAGGGCCAGGCGGTCAAGCCCAACATCACCTCGACCTACAAGGGCAAGACCGTGGCCTTCTGCTGCAACAACTGCAAGGGGCAGTTCGACGCGAACCCGGAGAAGTTCGCCGCCAACATCCCCGAGCTGGCGGGCCCGCAGCCCCCGGCCTCGCTCGGCAGCATCGACGAGGCGCTCAAGGCCGGGAAGCTCGCGGTCCTCGCCTTCCTCGATTACTCCCAGAGGTCGGATCTCTTCGAGAAGAAGATCCTGGCGGATCCGCTTCTGGCGGACGTCTTCTCGAAGGTGGCGTATGTGAAGGTGAACTTCAAGAAGGACTCGGAGGACGCCAAGAAGTGGAAGGTCACCTCCGTGCCGACGCTGCTGCTCGTGGACGCGGCGCACGGGGAGCCCAAGGAGCTCAAGCGCCTGGCGGGCGGCAGCCCCGTCTTGATCAAGAAGGAAATCGAGAACGCCCTCAAGAAGATCGAAGCGGGCGGCGGCAAGTAGTCCTTCCGGAACTTCCACGGCCGGGGCCGGGCCCGTCCCGACCCCGGCTTTTTCTTTCATGCCTTCCGCGGATAGGAGCTGGGACGACTGGCGGACGTGGCTCCGGCAAAGCTGGGGCCTGGCGCTCGACGTCTCGGACGCCCGGGAGCACGAGACGTACGACCCGGCGCGGCCGCTCGGGGACGTGGCGGCCCGCCTGGGGCTCCGGGAGGAGCGCGATCCGGAGCGGGGCCTGACGTCGGATCAGGCGACGCTGTTTATGGGCGCGGCGCTCGCCCGGCGGGCGGAGGCGCTGCGGGGGCGCACGGTCTGGGAAGTGGGCTGCGGAACGGGGGTGCTTTCGGCCCTGGCGGCGCGGCTGGGAGCGGCGCGGGTCCGGGCGACGGACGTGGATGCCCGGGCGGTGGAGCTGGCGCGCCGGACGGCCGCGCTCAACGGGGTGACCGTCGAGGCCGCGGTGGCGGACCTTTTCGAGGGGGCGCCGTGGGCGGACCCCGCGGACGTCCTCGTGGCCGACCTGCCGCAGAAGCCCGTGGACGGCGCGCCGCTGCCGCTCGGGCAGGACGGGGGACCGGAAGGCCTGCGGTGCCTCGGGCCCTTCCTCGAAGGAGCGCCGGCGCGCCTGGCCCCCGGCGGGCGGCTCTTCTTCTTCGTCCACTCGCTGGCCCACCCGGGGGCGCTCGTGCGGCTCCACGCGCTTTTCCGCCCGCGCGTCCTCTCCTTCATGCGGCGGATCTTCGAGCGGGAGGCTTTCGCGCCGATTCTTCCCTATCTCGAGAGCCGCCGGGCGCGGGGGCTCTGCCGGTACTGGGACCGTCCCGACGGCCGCGGCGAATTCCTCGCCGCCGTGTTCGAAGCGGAGCGGCGCGCCTAGGCCTCCAGCTTCCAGGGCGCCCGGTAGTCCAGCTTCTTGAGGAGCTTGTCCGCCTCGGGATCGCCGACCACGACTTCCTTCTCCGGGTCCCACTTGAGCTTGCGTCCGCCCAGCGCTTCGGAGACGAGTCCCAGGTGCCCGGGCGTGATCGAGCGGTGGGAGACCTCCGCCGGGCAGACGCAGGGCTTCCGGGTCTTGACGCCGTCGATGAAGTTCCGCCGGTGGCCGGGCGTGCGGTAGACCTTGACCGGTCCGGGCTCGAAGTCCTTCTCGAGCCACTTCGGATCGCTCGCGGTGACCTTGCCGCGGGTGACGTGCACCCAGCCGTTCTCGCCGATCCACTTGCAGCCCATGGGGTGCTTGTTGGAAATGCTCGTCCGGACGCCGTTGGCGTACGTGCAGACGACCTCGTACGCCCAGGCGGCGTTCCAGACGCGGCGGTCCTCGGGGTACTGGAACCCGACCGCCTGCACTTCGACGGGGCCGCTCAGGTCCATGTCCAGACCCCAGTGCGCGATGTCGTTGTGGTGGCCGATCCAGTCCATGAGCTGCCCGCCGCCGTAGCTCAGGTGCCAGCGCCAGTTCCAGTGCAGGCGGGCGGGGACGTAGGGGAGCTTCTCGCTCGGGCCGCACCAGAAGTCGTAATCGAGGGACTCGGGCGGCTCCTGCTCCTTGAGGTCTCCGGAGGCCTTCTGGTGGCCCGTGGGCAGGCCCACTTCGACCGTGTGGATCTTGCCGATCAGGCCGTTGCGGACGATCTCGACGGCGCGGATGAATTCGCGGTCGGAGCGCTGCTGGCTTCCGGTCTGCCAGATGCGGTCGTATTTCTTGACGGCGTCGCAGAGGATGCGTCCTTCGGCGAAGGTGTGCGTGATGGGCTTTTCGCCGTAGACGTCCTTGCCGTGGCGGAGGGCCTCGACGGCGCAGCGCGCGTGCCAGTGGTCGGGGGTGGCCACGACGACCGCGTCGATGTCCTTGCGCGCGCAGAGCTCGCGGAAGTCCTTGTAGGCGTCGCAGCCCTTGTAGGAGCCGCCCGGGGATTTTTCGGCGTAACGCTTCTCGACGCGGGCCTTGGCGGCGTCGCGGCCGAACTTGTTGGCGCCGCCTTTGCTGAGGGCGTATTCGCGGTCCACGTCGCAGACGGCGACGACCTGGACGTCGGGCAGTCCCATGAACTGTTCCATGTTGGAGGTGCCCATGCCGCCGCAGCCGATGATGCCCATCGTGACCCGTTCGCTGGGGGCGGGGCGGCCGGCGCGGCCGAGGGCGGAAGCGGGGACGATCCAGGGCGCGGCCGCCGCGGCGGCCGAGGAGGCCAGGAACTTCCGGCGGGAAAAGGAAGACGGCATGGGCGGTTCTCCTATAAATGGGGCCGTACCTACAATAACGTACGCGGGCCGGGGCGTTTCGGGGAATCGGCGCGTCAAACCGGGATGCGATGGACCCGGAGGGGCGGGGCGTTGTGGTGAAGGAGCGGGCGCACGTCCGGTTCGCCGCGGACGAAGAGGTGGCCGGCCAGGCGGTCGCCCTCGTAGGCGTAGAAGAAGAGCCCCTCGTCGAAGGGGGCGAAGCTTTGGACGCGCAGGAGCTCCCGGCCGGCGGGTTCGTAGGGCAAGGGGACGAAGCCGAGACGGAGCTTGTAGGCCGGCAGCCCCAGCGGCAGGTGGTGGCCGTAGCGGTTGGTGTCCATGCCCAGGGAGACGAAGGGGGCGCCTTCCCGGGCGGCGCGCTCGAGGACCTGCATGATGAGGAAGTGCTCGAGGTCCAGCCCGCGGTCGGCGGGGTCGAAGGCGCCGTAGCCCACGGACAGATGACGGCGCATGCGGTGGACGAGGAGCGCGGCGGCGAGGCGGGGCCCGTCGTAGAGCCGGAAGCTCAGCCATTCGCGGGGCTCCAGCGGTCCGGCCTCGGCCAGTCGGTCGCGCCCGCGGGGGCGGGCGGCGATCGTGCGGCGGTAGAGCTCCACGAACTCGTCATGGCGGGCCAGGCCGGGGAGGACCTCGAAGCGGTAGCGCCGGGGGACTTCGCGCAGGAGTTTCCGGGGCTTGTTGCGCGTGCCGGCGCGGAAGCGGCGGGCGATGTAATCCTCGAGGGAGGGGGGCGTCTCGAGCACGTAGGTGACGGCGCAGGGCTTGTAGAACCATCCTTCGCCGCGGCGGGCGGCCTCTCCGGGCGGGGGGTCTTCGACGCGGGCCAGGTCCGCGTCCGGCGGGGCCGGTTCCCCGGGCTCCAGGGTCGCGATTCGGAGATCGAAGAAGTCTTCCCGTCGCATGCGACGCCCGGGTCCATTATAGCGGGGGAGCGTTCAACATCGAATTCGCCTTCCCGGACCGCCTCCGTTTGTTTAGAATCCCCGGATGCCTCACGCCCCGAAGCGCGCCCTGGTGGCCGACGACGACGAAGCGACGGGGCGTCTCGTCCGCGAGGCGCTCCTCCTGGAGGGATACCGCGTGGAGGTGCGCGCCAACGGCCGGGACGCGCTGGACCGCCTTCGGGCGGCTCCGCCGGTGGATCTGGCGGTGCTCGACGTGGTCATGCCGGGCCTGACGGGGGTGGAGGTGCTGCGGAGCCTCCGCGCCGCCGGCGGGAACGTCCCGGCGATCGTCATGTCGAGCTTTCTTTCCGACGAGGTGCGGCGGATCTGCGGATCGCTCGGCCGCGTGAGGCTGCTCGAAAAGCCCTTCCGGCTGGAGGATCTGCGCCGCGCCGTCTCCGAGCTCCTGCGGCCGCTGTCGTGCTGAGTCCCCCGGCCGGGTCCGGCGCGCGAAAAATCACTTTACGGAATCTCGATATCCGCATTACGCGGTCCGAAACCCGGCCGGAACGCGTTAAAAATTTTGTCGGAGAAAGCGCCCGCGGCCTTGACACTCCCCAAGGGCTGGGGGTATACTCCCGCCAGACGTCGTACCGGTAGTGGAGGGGTGGCCGTCCCGGGGAGGGCCCCGGGGAGCTCCGACCGCGAGGGACAGGGGGGATTTCCGCCCGGACGCGAGCCTGGAGAGAGGACGCCGAGACCTTTCCGCGATCCGAACGTCCGACCGTTCCGGTCCTTTGTTCTATTTAGTGTAAACATTTCCGTCGCGGGTGAGAGGAGGGTGGTGGCATGGAGAATTTGTTCGCCGGCAAGTCGTCCGCCTCTTCGGCGCTCGAAAGCGGCGCCGCGCGGATCGAGGCGCGCAAGCGGGCGCGCCGGGCGCGGGGCCTGAAGTTCCGGCGGGTCTACACGACCCCGGGGGTGGATCCGTTCAGCACCCTCGAGTGGGACCGGCGCGCGAGCAAGATCACCAATCCCGACGGGTCCACCGTCTTCGAGCTCAAGGACATCGAGGTTCCGAAGTCCTGGTCGCAGCTGGCGACCGACATTCTCGCGTCGAAGTACTTCCGCAAGGCGGGCGTCCCCGGCACGGGGCACGAGACGAGCGCCCGGCAGACGGTCACGCGCATCGCGCGCACGCTCCGGCGGGCGGGCGAGGAGCTCGGCGGGTATTTCGCCGACGTCGAGGACGCCGACGCGTTCGAGGCCGAGCTCACCTACATGCTCATCACGCAGATCGGCGCCTTCAATTCGCCGGTCTGGTTCAACTGCGGGCTGGCCCAGGAGTACGGGATCACGGGGCGCCCCGTCGGGAACTGGTACTGGAACCCGAAGACCGGCCGGGTCGAGGAGGCGCCGGATTCCTACACGCGGCCCCAGCTTTCGGCCTGCTTCATCCAGTCCGTCAGCGACGACCTCATGGACATCGCCGACCTCGTCAAGCGCGAGATGCGCATCTTCAAGTTCGGCTCCGGGACGGGCACGAACTTCTCGCGGATCCGGGCGGAGGGGGAGCGGCTCTCCTCGGGCGGAACCTCGAGCGGCCTGATGAGCTTCCTCGAGATCTACGACAAGTCCGCCGGCGCCATCAAGTCCGGCGGCACCACCCGCCGCGCCGCCAAGATGGTCTGCCTCGACATGGACCATCCGGACGTCGAGAAGTTCATCGACTGGAAGATGAACGAGGAGAAGAAAGCCCGCGTGCTCATCGAGCACGGAGGGCTTCCGGCGGACTTCAACGGCGAGGCGTACCACACCGTCAGCGGCCAGAACTCCAACAACTCCGTCCGCGTGACGGACGACTTCATGAAGGCGGTTCTCGAGGACGGCGAGTGGGTCACCCGGTGGCGCACCGACGGGCGGCCCGCCCGCACGTACAAGGCGCGCTACCTCTGGGACAAGATCGCCCAGGCCGCCTGGACCTGCGCCGACCCCGGCGTCCAGTTCGATACGACCATCAACGCCTGGCACACCTGCCCGAACACGGACCGCATCTACGCGTCCAATCCCTGTTCCGAGTACATGTTCCTCGACGATTCGGCCTGCAACCTCGCCAGCCTGAACCTCACCAAGTTCCTCACGCCCGAGGGAATGTTCGACGTGGCGCGGTACCGCCACGCCGTGGAGGTCTTCACCACGGCCCAGGAGATCATCGTCGATTTCGCCAGCTACCCCAACCGGGCGATCGCCCAGAACTCCCACGACTACCGGCCGCTCGGGCTCGGGTATGCGAACCTGGGAACCCTCCTGATGCTCCTCGGGATCCCCTACGACAGCGACCGGGGCCGCGGGATCGCCGCGGCGCTCACCGCCATCCTCTGCGGCCGCGCCTACCGGCAGAGCGCGGAGATCGCCCGCGTCAAGGGCCCCTTCCCCGGATACGAGAAGAACCGCGAGCCCTTCCTCAAGGTCATGCGCATGCACCGGGACGCGGCCTACCGCATCCGGCCCGAGGACTGCCCCCAGAACCTCCTCAAAGCCGCCCGCGAGGACTGGGACGACGCCGTCGCCCTCGGCGAAGTCTGGGGCTTCCGAAACGCCCAGGCCACCGTGCTCGCCCCCACGGGCACGATCGGGCTCCTCATGGACTGCGACACGACCGGCGTCGAGCCCGACTTCGCCCTCGTCAAGTTCAAGAAGCTCGCCGGCGGCGGCTACTTCAAGATCGTCAACGAGTCCGTCCCGGAGGCCCTCCGCCGCCTGGGGTACACGGAGGAGCAGGCGCGGGACATCGTCCGGTACGTCATGGGCACCAACACCCTCAAGAGCGCGGCCCCCGTCAACGACCGGGCCCTGGCGGAGAGGGGACTCGCGGCGGAGGAGATCGCCCGCGTGGAGGCGCAGCTCCCGAAGGTCTTCGAGCTGGCGCACGCCTTCAATCCGTTCGTCCTGGGCGAGGAGTGCTACCGCCGCCTGGGGCTCAAGCCCGAGGACGACGTGCTCCGCAAGCTGGGCTTCACGGAGGCGGAGATCGAGCAGTCCAACGACATTCTCTGCGGCCGGATGACCGTGGAGGGGGCGCCGCATCTCAAGGAGGAACACCTGGCGATCTTCGATTGCGCCAACAAGTGCGGCAAGCACGGTACGCGCTTCATCCACTGGATGGGCCACATCAAGATGATGGGCGCCGTGCAGCCGTTCATCTCGGGCGCGATCTCCAAGACGATCAACATGCCCTCCGACACCACCGTCGAGGACATCAAGGAGGCGTACCTTCAGTCCTGGAAGCTGGGCCTCAAGGCCGTGGCCCTCTACCGCGACGGGTGCAAGGCCTCCCAGCCGCTGTCGACCAAGACCGCCGACAAGAAGGAAAAGAAGGCCGAGGCGGCCGCGGGCGAGCTCGTCCAGGGACAGCTTCTCCCGGCCACGGTGGCCCAGCCCGTCAGCCCCACCGCCGCCAGCCAGAGCCTCAAGCGCTACCGGCTGCCGAAGAAGCGCCAGGGCTTCACCCTCGAGGCGCGCATCGCCGGCCAGAAGGTGTATCTGCGCACCGGCGAGTACGAGGACGGCTCCCTCGGCGAGATCTTCGTGGACCTGGCCAAGGAGGGCGCGGCCTTCCGGTCCATGATGAACTGCTTCGCGATGGCGGTGTCGATCGGCCTTCAGTACGGCGTGCCCCTGAAGGACTTCGTGGATCTTTTCACCTTCACGCGCTTTGAGCCGCAGGGGCCGGTGGACCATCCGAACATCAAGATGTGCACGTCGGTCATCGACTACATCTTCCGGGTCCTGGCCCTCGAGTACCTGGGCACCTCGGAGTTCGCCCAGGTCAAGCCCGCGGAGGGCGAGACGCGCGTGCGGCCCGTGGCCGCC
>DATLZA010000066.1 GCA_035574235.1 Planctomycetota bacterium
CGCGGGGGGGGCTCGTCGAGCCGCGCGCGGAAGGACGCGGGGAGCTGCGCGCGTCTCTGGCCGGAAAGAGCGTCGCGGTTCCCGTGGTCGTGACCGGCCTTTCGGAGGAAACGCGTCCCGATTACGTGCGGGATGTGAATCCTGTTCTGAGCCGTCTGGGCTGCAACGCCGGGACGTGTCACGGCGCGGCCAAAGGCAAAAACGGCTTCAAGCTTTCGCTGCGGGGTTATGACGCGCTGCACGACATCCGGTCGCTCACGGACGACCTGGCCTCGCGGCGGGTGAACGTGGCGTCGGCGGACGACAGCCTCATGCTGCTGAAGCCCACGGCGGCGGTGCCGCACGAGGGCGGCCAGGTCCTGCGGCCCGGCGATCCCTATTACCGGATCCTGCGCGCCTGGATCGCCCAGGGAGCGAAGTTCGATCGTTCGACCCCGAAGGTGGCCCGGATCGAGATCTTCCCGGCCAACCCCGTTGTCGAGCGGATCGGGTCGCGGCAGCAGTTCCGCGTGATTGCCACGTACGAAGACGGCCGCACGCGGGACGTGACGCGGGAAGCGTTCGTCGAGAGCGGGAACACGGAGGTCGCCACGGCGGACCGCTCCGGGCTGCTGACGGCCGTGCGGCGCGGGGAAGCGTCCGTCCTGGCGCGCTACGAGGGCTGCTACACGGCGACGACGCTCACCGTGATGGGCGAGCGCAAGGGATTCGCGTGGGAGGATCCGCCGGTCTTCAACAAGATCGACGAGCTCGTGGCGGCGAAGTGGAAGCGCCTCAAGATCCGGCCTTCGGAACTCGCCTCGGATGCGGAATTCCTGCGCCGCGTGTATCTGGATCTGACGGGACTTCCGCCCACGGCGGACGAGGTCCGGGCGTTCCTCGCCGACAAGTCCGAGACGCGGGCCAAGCGCGAGGCCGTGATCGACCGCCTCATCGGGAACGACGCCTTCATCGAGTACTGGACGAACAAGTGGGCGGACCTTCTCCAGGTGAACCGGAAGTTCCTGGGGGCGGAAGGGGCCGCCGCCTTCCGCAAATGGATCCGCGAGGAGGTCGCTCGGAACACGCCGTACAACGAGTTCGTCTACAAGATCCTCACGGCTTCGGGATCCAACCGCGAGAACCCGGCGGCGAGCTACTACAAAATCCTCCGGGAGCCGGGAACGACCACCGAGAACACGACGCATCTTTTCCTGGCGATCCGGTTCAACTGCAACAAGTGCCACGATCACCCGTTCGAACGGTGGACCCAGAACCAGTATTACGAGACCGCGGCTTACTTCGCGCAGGTGGATCTCAAGCCCGACCCCGCTTCGGGCGGCAAGAACGTGGGCGGCACGGCCGTCGAGGGCGCCAAGCCCCTCTACGAGATCGTCGCGGACCGCAAGGAGGGCGAGGTGACGCACCTCCGGACGGGGGAGACCGTCGCGCCGAAGTTCCCCTTCGAGACGAAGTTCCAGGCGCCGCCGGGCGCGACGCGCCGCCAGATCCTGGCCGCGTGGCTCACCTCCCCGGACAACCCGTATTTCGCCCGGAGCTTCGTCAACCGTCTCTGGGGCTACCTCTTCGGCGTGGGCATCATCGAGCCCATCGACGACATCCGGGCCGGAAATCCGCCGAGCAATCCGGAGCTTCTGGACTACCTGACGGCGCAGTTCGTGGAAAGCGGCTTCGACGTGCGCCACATGCTGCGCCTCATCACGAAGTCGCGCACCTATCAGCTTTCGGTGCAGACGAACGAATGGAACCGGGACGACCGCCAGAACTTCTCGCACGCGCGGGCGCGGCGGCTGCCGGCGGAAGTGCTCTACGACGCCGTGCACTTCGTGACCGGCTCCACGCCCCGGATCCCCGGAGTCCCGCCGGGGACGCGCGCGGCGGCGCTTCCGGACTCGGGAATCGATCTTCCCTCCGGCTTCCTCGGCACGTTCGGGCGGCCGCCGCGGGAAAGCCCCTGCGAGTGCGAGCGCACGAGCGAGCTGCGCCTGGGCGCGGTCATGGCCCTCATCACCGGCGGAACCATCGGCGACGCGATCGCGGATCCGCAGAACGCCCTCCCGCGGCTCGTGGCCGAAATTCAGGACGACGCGAAGCTCGTGGACGAGATCTTCCTGCGCGTCCTCAACCGTCCGGCCAAGCCGCAGGAGGTGGAGGCGTTCCGTCAGACGCTGCGGGCCGCCCAGGAGGATCACGCGCGGCTGATCGCGGATCTCGAGAAGCGCGAGGCGGAATGGAAGGAGCTTCAGCCCAAGCTCGAGCGGGAGCGCGAAGAGGCGATCGCCCGCGCCAAGGCGGACCTGGCGGCCTACGAGAAGGAGATCGCCCCCCGCGTCGCCGAGGAGGAGCGGCGGCGGCAGGAGCGGATCGCGCAGCGGGAAAAGGAGCTCAAGGACTACGTGGACGCGCTCGGCTCGCGGCTGCCGGAATTCGAGAAGAAGTATGCTTCGGACGTCGAATGGGTGCCGCTCGCGCCCGAGGGGCTCAAGGCGTCCAACGGGGCCACCCTGACGCGCCTGCCGGACCGGTCGGTGGCCGTGAGCGGCAAGAACGGGAAGGGGGCCGTGACGGTGACGGCCCGGACGGATCTGGCGGGGATCACCGCGGTGCGCCTGGAGGTCCTGGCGGACCCGAAGCTTCCGGCGGGCGGTCCGGGGCGCGCCGGCAACGGCAACTTCGTCCTGACGGAGCTCGAGCTCAAGGCCGCGCCGAAGGGCAAGCCGGGGGAGGCGCGTCCCGTGAAGCTCCAGAACGCCCGGGCCGACTTCAGCCAGGACCAGTTCGACGTGAAGCTGGCGATCGACGGCAAGACCGCCGACGCGCGCGGCTGGGCGGTGATGCCGGTCTTCGGCCTGACCCACTGGGCCACGTTCGAGACGGCCGAGGACGTGGGGCACGAGGGCGGGACGGTGCTGACCTTCGTGCTGCACCAGAATTACGACAACGACCACCAGATCGGCCGGTTCCGGCTCTCGGTGGCGGCCCGGAAGCGCCCGGTGGGGCTCTCGCTCTCGGAGGAGCTGCGCGCGATCCTGGCCACGCCCGACCAGGAGCGTTCGCCGGAGGCGCGCGAGGCGTTCCTCAAGCACGTCCGCGCCGTCGATCCCGAGGTCCGCAAGCGCGAGGCGGCGCTGGCGGAGGCCCGCCAGCCCCTTCCGGTGGATCCGGGGCTCAAGCACCGGCGGGAGACGCTGGAACTCGTGAGCCGGCCGGTGGCGCTGGATCCGCGGCTGGCGCAGCTCCGCCAGGACGCGGAGCAGTCGCGGAAGCAGATGGAGAACGTCCGCCTGACGGCGGCGCAGGACCTGGTGTGGGCGCTGGTCAACAGCCCGGCGTTCCTGTTCAACCGGTAGGAGGAAGGGCCATGATCGTGATTCCGGCGGGCGGTTCGGAGAAGGATTCCTGCTGCGGCGGCAAATTCGGCATGACCCGGCGCGACGTCCTGCGCGTGGGCGGCTCCGGGCTTCTGGGCCTTTCCCTCGGATCGATGTTCCAGCTCCGGGCGCGCGCCCAGGAGGAGCGGCGCGGCGGCGGGCCCGGGTGGGGCAAGGCCAAGAGCATCATCATGATCTACCTCCAGGGCGGGCCCAGCCACCTGGACCTCTGGGACCCCAAGGAGAACGTTCCGGACAACGTCCGCAGCGTCTTCAAGCCCATTCCCACCCGGACGCCGGGCCTCCAGTTCACGGAGGTCCTGCCGCGCCTGGCTCAGGTGACCGACAAGGTCACGATGATCCACTCCATGAGCTATTCGCCCAACGGGCTCTTCAACCACACGGCGGCGATCTACCAGATGATGACCGGGTACACGACCGACAAGGTCAGCCCGTCGGGGCAGCTCGAACCTCCCGATCCGAAGGACTTCCCGAACTTCGGGTCCAACATCGTGCGCCTCAAGCCGCCCGAGGTGCCGATGCTTCCTTTCGTCATGCTTCCGCGGCCGCTTCAGGAGTCCAACGTCGTGGGCAAGGGCGGCACGGCCGGATTCCTCGGGAAGGCGTACGATCCGTACACGCTCTATCCCGAAGGCGACGACATGGACATGAACAAGATGGACCGCATCAAGGTGGACGACCTCAAGCTGCGGCCCGAGGTCTTCGCCTTCCGGCTCCAGCGGCGGGCGCGCCTGCGGGACGCGGTCAATGCCACGATGCCCGAGATCGAGGCGGCGGTGTCGGATTACAAGCTGGACGAATACTACGACCGGGCGCTCAATCTCGTGGTCTCCGGCCGCGCGCGGGAGGCGTTCGAGCTGAGCCGGGAGCCCCTGGCGGTGCGGGACCTCTACGGCCGCAACACCTTCGGCCAGAGCTGCCTGCTGGCGCGGCGGCTCGTCGAGGCCGGCACCCGCGTGGTCGAAGTCATCTGGCCCAAGGTGGCCAATTCGGACAACCACTCGTGGGATCACCACGTGGATCTGACCAAGCGGATGCGCGATCAGTCCGGGCCCATGCTCGACATGGGACTGTCGGGTTTGATCACGGACCTCGATCAGCGGGGGCTGCTCGAGGAGACGCTCGTCGTGGCGGTGGGCGAGTTCGGCCGCGCGCCGCAGAAAGGCGTCTCGACCTCGGGGAACGGCAACTCCGCCGACGGGCGCGATCACTGGCCGTACTGCTACACCGCGCTCATCGCGGGCGCGGGCATCAAGCGGGGCTACGTGCACGGGAAGAGCGACAAGACGGGGTCCGCCCCCGTGGAGAAGCCGGTGCATCCGGGGCAGCTCCTGGCCACGATCTACCACGCGTTCGGGATCGCGCCCGAGACGATCGTGCTCAACCACCTGAAGCAGCCCAGGGAGCTCGTTCAGGCGCAGGCCGTGACGGAGCTTTTCGCGTAGGGGGCGGGGAGCCGGGCGGGAAAGGACCGGCGGAGCTTCCGCGGAAGGAGGCTCAGCCTTCGTCTTCCTCGTCCTCGTCCGGGGTTTCCTCCTCTTCCTCTTCGGCGTCGGAGGCTTCTTCCTCCGCTTCCTCGGGTTCGGGTTCCGGGCGGGGTTTCGGGGGGCGTCCGCGCCGGGGTTTCGGGGGCGCCTCGGCGGCGCCGGCGGCCGCGGCCGCCTTGGCCTTGCGCGGCGGCTTGAGCCTTCCTTCGGCGAACGCCGCGAACGCCTGGTCCCGCCCCTCCGGCGTGGGATCGAACGCCAGGACTTCCGCGTCCAGATCCACGGGGATCAGGAACCAGCCCTCCTTTTCCCGGTAGACGCGCCGCTCGATGCGCACGCCGGTGTGGTGGATGAAGAGCGTGTCCGATTCCCGCTCCCAACCCTTCGGCGGCTGAAAGGCCATGATGCTTCCTCCATCGCGGTTGTGGCGCGGACGTCGGAGCGTCCGCCGGAACAGTATAGAGCCGCGGACGCGCCGTGTCGAGCGCCCGCCGACGCGCCTTACACGGGACCGCGGAGGCGGCCGCAGGACTCCGTCAGCGCCTTGAGGCGCGCCGCCAGGTCGCCCGTCAGCGTTCCGGGCTGAAGCCTCCAGTCCCAGTTCCCCGAAGGCTGGCCGGGCCGGTTCATCCGGGCTTCCGACCCGAGCCCCAAAAGATCCTGCGCCGGCACGATCGCGGTGTCCGCCGCCGAGCGGAAGACGGCGGCGATCATGTCCCAGTGGATCTCGCGCCCGTCGCTGCCCAGGTACTCAAGAACGCGCGCGCGCAGCTCGGGGCTCTCGAGACTCTCGAACCAGCCGCGCGACGTGTCGTTGTCGTGCGTCCCGGTGGCCGCGAGCGAGCGGCGCGGGTAGCGGTGCGGCAGGTGGGGATTGCCGGGAGTGCCGTCGAAGGCGAATTGAAGCACGCGGATTCCCGGCAGGTCGAACCGGTCGCGCAGGGCTTCGACCTCGGGGGTCACGATGCCCAGGTCCTCGGCGACCAGCTCGAGCGCCCCCCGCTCGGCGTGGAGGCGCTCGAAGATCTCCTGTCCCGGCGCGAGGACCCAGCGGCCCCGCAGGGCGGTCCGCAGGCGACCGGGCACCGCCCAGGCGCGGTGGAAGCCGATGAAGTGGTCGATCCGCACGGCGTCGAAGCGGGCGAGCGCCGTCCGGAAGCGGGCCAGCCACCAGGCGAAGCCCCGCTCGCGGTGGCGCTCCCAGCGGTAGATCGGAAAACCCCAGAGCTGCCCCGTGCGGCTGAAAAGATCCGGCGGGACGCCGGCCACGCGGCGGGCCCGGCCGCCCCGGCCCAGATCGAAAAGCTCCTGGTTGGCCCAGACGTCCGCGCTGTCGTGGGAGACATAGAAGGGGACGTCCCCGATCAGCCCCACGCCCAGGTCCGCGCAGCGCCGCCGCAGCTCCGTCCACTGACGCTCGAAGACGAACTGCACGAATTCGTGGAAGCGGATCTCGCGGGCCAGCGTCCGGTGGGCCTGCCCCAGGGCGTCCGGGTTCCGATCCCGCACCCCCTCTTCCCACGAGGTCCACGCCGCGCCTCCGTGGGCTTGCTTCAGGGCGCGGTAGAGGGCGTAGTCGGGCAGCCAGTCGGAGGCGGCCCGGCGGAACTCCTCGAAGGCGTCCCGCGCGGAGCTTCCCGCGCGCGCTTCGAAGGCGGCGTAGGCCCGCCGAAGGCGCTCCTCCTTGAACGCCTCCGCCTCCGGATAGGCCGTCCGGCCGGGCGGGGTGTCCGGCGCCGCCGCCTCCTCCGGCCGCAGCCAGGACTCCCGCGCGAGGAGGTCGAGGCTGATGAGAAGCGGATTCCCCGCCCAGGAGGAGAGCGCCGAATAGGGGGAATTGCCGAAGCCGGTGGGGCCCAGAGGCAGCATCTGCCACCAGGACTGGCCGGCCGAGGCCAGGAACTCGGCGAACCGGCACGCCGCTTCTCCCAGATCGCCGATGGCGGAGGGCTCGGGAAGGGACGTGGGGTGCAGAAGCACGCCCGCCGCGCGCGTTCGGAGACTGGGTTTCGTGGCCATGGAGGCGCCGAGCGATGGATACCAGATCCGGCCGCGCCGGCGCAAGGGGAACCTGATCTCGCTTAACCTCGGGCATGACAAATTGTATAGTGGAACCGGGTGGGGCGGGAGGGACCGGCACCGGGAAGACAGCTCCATGAAAATCGTCATCGGTTCGGATCACGCGGGCTTCAAGGTCAAGGAACGCCTCAAGAAACTTCTCGAGCAGTGGGGCCATCAGGTGATCGACATGGGCACCACCGGCGAAGAGTCGTGCGACTATCCGGACTTCGCCGAGAAGGTGGCCCGGGCCGTCGCCTCGGGTCAGGGGGAGCGGGGCGTGCTTCTGTGCGGCACGGGGATCGGCATGGCCATGACCGCCAACCGCATTCCGGGAGCTCTGGCCGCCACCGTTCACGACCGGGTGACCGCGGAGATGAGCCGCAAGCACAACAACGCCAACATCTTCTGCGCCGGCGCCTGGGTGCTCCCGGCGGGGGAGATCGAATCGAATCTCAAGGTGTGGCTGGAGACTCCGTTCGAGGGGGGACGCCACGAGCGCCGCGTCGGGAAAATCCTCAAGCTCGACCGCCCCAAGTAGGGCCCCCGCTTAGAAGCGCGTCCGGAACCGCACCGTCAGAGCGACCCCCGTCGCGTCCCGGCCCGGCACCAGCGGCACGAGCTCTTCCTGGCCGGGCGCCAGCTCCCGGTGAACGCGGGCGGCCTCCGGGGCCGAGTAGATCACCGTCCGCGCGCTCAGGTTGCGGATCCACAGAGCGGTGCCGCGCATCGAGGGCTCGCCGCGATCGTTGACCAGAAAGGCCAGGACGCCGGCCGCCTGCCAGAGACGGTCGTTGCCTCCCGCCCACGCCGTCACCTCGAGAAGCGTCTCGCGGCTCTCTTCATCGCGGTAGGAGATCTCGACATCCCGGCGAACGGCCCAGCCGTCCCCGCCGCCCGGCGCCGGTTCCGGCTGCGGCGGCGTCTCGCGCATCGCCTGGGCCACGAGCGTGGAACGCCGGAGGTCCTCCGGAGGCGAGGACCGAAGGAAGGCATCCAGGTTCGTGCGGACCCGCTCGGGATCCCGGGGCTCCGCCGTTCTCCAGGCCGCCATCAGCCGATAGTGAAGCTCCGCCCGGACGTCGCGTCCGGAACGGGACCGGAGCGCGCGTCGAGCCGCCAGATCCTCCAGGAACAGGCGCCCCAGGACCCGCTGGGAGAGCGACGCCTGGCGGCTTTCGACCAGGGACAGGTAGAGAAGGGCGCACTCGCCGTCGCCCCAGGCCGCGCCCTTGCGGGCGAAGCGGAGCGCTTCGATCGGGTCGCGGTCCGCAAGCGCATGGGCCAGGGCCTCGCAGGCTTCGCCGGGGGTCCACGAAAGGTCCGCGTTGCCGTCGTCCGGTCCGCGCTCCGCCCGCTCGATCCACGCGCGCGGCAGCGTCACGCCCCCGCGGCGCACTTCGGCGGGCGCGGCCTGGCACGCCGCCAGGAACCCCAGGGCCAGCGTCGCAATTACATTTTTCATGACCTACGGTAGAGCAATCCGCGTGCCACGGCGGTTTCCGGCGGAAGGACGCCGAATCGGCACGGAAGTGTCGGAAGGATCGACAGTTCGGTCGGCGGAGAACGTGGAAGATAAGGCGTCGGAGGAAGGACCGGAAGGGACCGGAGCGTTCAGCGCGCCGCGCGCACGAGGGCAGGGGAAGCCGCAGGCGCGGTCGAAACGTCCGCCGGGACGAGGATGAAGGAGGGCCTCGCTTCCGGACGCTCGGCGGGAGCGGTGTCGTGGAGCGCCGCCAGAAGGATGCCGAAGAGGAAGCTCGTCGCGAGCAGAAGCG
>DATLZA010000067.1 GCA_035574235.1 Planctomycetota bacterium
CTCGCCCTCCTCGGCGATCACCTTCCGCGCGGCCGCCTGCTCCGCCTCCAGACGCTTCACCTCCGCGTCCAGAGCCGCCAGCCGCTCCCGATGAGGCGCCAGAATCCGCTCCACCTCCTCCGGCGGCACCAGCGGCACGAGATCCCGCGGCACCTTGTTGAGCTCCACGCCCGGGAAGGGATACCGGGTGCTCTCGAAAATCCCGTAGAGCGCGTAGTAGTCCTCGTTGGAGATCGCGTCGAACTTGTGGTCGTGGCAGCGGGCGCAGTGAATGGTCAGCCCCAGGAACGTGCGCCCCAGGTTGTCGATCGTGTCCTCGATGATGAGATGCTGGATGCCGTTTTCGCTCGAGGCGAAGCGCCGCGAGTTGGCGATGTATCCCGTGGCGATCACCTTCTCGTTGCGCTCCTCCCAGGTCTTCCAGGGAAGAAGATCCCCCGCCAGCTGCTCCCGGATGAAGTCTCCGTAGGGCTTGTCCTGATTGAACGCCCGGATCACCCAGTCGCGGTACCGGTACATCTGGGGGATCGGATAGTCCGAATTGCAGCCCGCCGTGTCGGCGTAGCGCACGACGTCCAGCCAGTGGCGGCCCCAGCGCTCCCCGTAGTGGGGACTGGCCAGAAGCCGCTCGACCACTTTCGCAAACGCATCCGGCGAATCGTCCGCCAGGAACGCCTCCATCTCCTCCGGCGTGGGCGGAAGCCCCGTCAGGTCGAACGTCACGCGCCGAAGGAGCGTGCGCTTGTCGGCGTCGGGGGCGGGGCGGAGCCCTTTCTCCTCGAGCTTGGCGAGAATGAAGCGGTCGATCGGGCTTTCGGGCCACGCGCGATCCTTGACGGCCGGAAGAGGAGGGTCCTGGACGGGCCGGTAGCTCCAGAACTTGCGCGCCTCGGCGAAATCGATCCTGGGCTTGGCCGGGGGCGTCACGTCCGAGCCGCGGGGGTCGGGAGCCCCCATCTTGACCCACACTTCGAAGTCCCGGACCTGTTCGGGCGTCAGGCGATCCGCCTCCTTGGGCGGCATTTCGAGATCCTCGTCCGTGTGACGGATCGCCTTGATGAGCAGGCTGTTCTCCGGATCCCCCGGAACGACCGCCGGACCCGAATGGCCGCCGCGCCGGAGTCCTTCGCGGGTGTCCAGCGCCAGATCCGCCTTGACCTTGCCGGCCTGGGCGCTGTGGCACTTGTAGCACTTGTCCGCCAGCACCGGCCGGATCCGGCGCTCGAAAAACTCCGCCCCGTCGGGGGAGACGGACTCCTGGGCGGCCGGCGCCGGAGACCCCGCACCGCCGGCCAGCGCCGCGGACGCGAGCGCCGCCTGAACGAACCACGCCTTCATGGACGGCTCCGACTCTACCGCGTCCCGCTCCATAAGCTTTACTCGCGCACGGCCCGTCGAGTTTCGGCGACTCCGATTTCCGGGGGATGTTCCCGTCCGCCTTTTGGTATCATCCTCCCGTCCGTTTGAGCAGGGAGGAAACCATGCGCCACGCCGCCCTCTGGTCCGCCGCGCTCCTTCTGGCTTCGTGCGCCCAGGAACCCGCCCCGGCGCGTACGCGGGGCTCGATTGAGCGGCTCGACCCGCGTCTGGACGCGCTCATCCCGCCGGACGCGAAAATGGAAGTCCTGGGCGAAGGATTCGACTGGTCCGAAGGGCCCGTGTGGGTCCGCTCGGGCGGCTATCTCCTCTTCTCCGACATCCCGCCCAACCGCGTCATGAAGTGGAAGCCGGGCGAGGGCGTGAGCCTCTATCTTCATCCCTCCGGATACACCGGTTCCCGGCCGCGCACGGGGGAGCCCGGCTCCAACGGACTTCTGCTCGACCCCCAGGGCCGCCTGGTCCTCTGCCAGCACGGCGACCGCCGGATCGCCCGCATGGACGCCCCCCTGGACCGCCCCGCTCCGAAGTTCGTGACGCTGGCGGACCGTTATCAGGGCAAACGGTTCAACAGCCCCAACGACGCCGTTTACCATTCGAACGGCGCCCTCTACTTCACCGACCCGCCCTACGGGCTCGAAAAACTCATGGAAGATCCCGCCAAGGAACTCGACTTCCAGGGCGTCTATCGCCTCGCCCCGAACGGCGAGGTGACTCTCCTCACCCGTGAACTCTCCCGCCCCAACGGCATCGCTTTCTCGCCCGACGAGAAGACGCTCTACGTGGCCAACTCCGATCCCGCGCGGGCGATCTGGATGGCCTTCGACGTCAAAGCGGACGGGACGGTCGGCGCCGGACGGGTCTTCTTCGACGCCACGAAATGGGTATCCTCCCGGAAGGGACTTCCCGACGGACTGAAAGTGGACGCCCGAGGGAATCTCTTCGCCACGGGCCCCGGAGGAGTCCTCGTCTTCGCCCCGGACGGCACCCACCTGGGCACGCTCCGCACGGGCGAGGCCACGGCCAACTGCGCCTGGGGGGACGACGGCTCGACCCTCTACATCACGGCGGACATGTACCTCCTGCGGATCCGGACGTCCACGCGGGGAAAGGGTTTCTGACGGAATCCCGCACCGAACCGGCGCTCGAGAGGGAATCTTTCTATAGGGAGTTCTCCGTCCCGACGCCGCCGGGCGTAGTATCTGTGGAGCGGCGATCCGGTCCCCGAGGAATCCGTTCATGCGACGGTTCGCCTGGATCCTCCTTCCCGTCCTCGCCGGGGCGCCCACGCCGGGCGCGGCTCAGCCGCAGCAGGCCGCCCCGTCCCCTTCGATCCCGGAACGCATCCGGTTCAACCGCGACATCCGCCCGATTCTCGCCGAGTATTGCATCAAGTGTCACGGGCCGGATCCCAAGAGCCGCCAGGCCAACCTCCGGCTCGACACGAAGGAAGGGGCGATGGCGGAGCTTGAGCCCGGACGGTTCGCCATCGTCCCCGGCCGCCCGGAGCAAAGCGAACTCTGGAAGCGCATCGTCTCGCGGGACAACGACGAGCGCATGCCTCCGCCGAAGGCGGAAAAGAAGCCGGGCGCCCGGGAAATCCAGCTCATCCGCCGCTGGATCGAGCAGGGCGCCCCTTGGGAGGGCCACTGGTCCCTCCTCCCGCTGGAGGAGCCGCCCGTCCCGGCCGTCCCCGACCGCTCCTGGGCCCGCACGTTCGTGGACGAGTTCATCCTGGCCCGACTGCGCGAAGAGGGCCTCAGCCCCTCGCCGGAAGCCGACCGCGCGACGCTGGCGCGCCGCGTGACGCTCGACCTGACGGGACTCCCGCCGACCCCCGAAGAGGTGGAGGCCTTCGTCCGCGATCCGGCGCCCGACGCCTACGAGCGGCTGGTCGACCGGCTCCTTCGGTCCCCCCGCTACGGCGAGCACATGGCCCGGTACTGGCTGGACCTGGCGCGCTACGGGGACACCCACGGCCTGCACCTGGACAACTACCGCGAGATCTGGCCCTACCGCGACTGGGTTATCCGCGCCTTCAACGAGAACATGCCGTTCGACCGGTTCGTCACCGAGCAGCTCGCCGGAGACCTCCTGCCGGGCGGATCGCTCGACGCGCTCGTCGCCACGGGATTCCTCCGCTGCCACGTCACCACCAACGAGGGCGGATCCATCGAGGAGGAGGTCTACTGCCGCAACGTCTTCGACCGCGTGGAGACGTTCGGGCAGGTCTTCCTGGCGCTCTCCCTCACCTGCGCCCGTTGCCACGACCACAAATACGACCCGATCTCCCAGAAGGACTATTACGGGCTCTTCGCCTTCTTCAACTCGCTCGACGGGAGCGAAATGGACGGCAACCGCAAGGATCCGCCGCCGACCGTGAAGGTCCCGGACCCGGAGCAGGCGAAGGAGCTCGCCCTCCTGCGGGAGCGCGCGGCGGCGCTCGAGGCGCGCCTCCGGGCCCCCGCGCCCGAGGTGGACGCCGCTCAGGCGCGCTGGGAGGAGGAGATGGCCGCGCGCCTCCGCGCCGCGTGGACGCCGCTCGACCTCGAAGGCACGCACGGGGTGCCGCTGGCGGTTCGGGAGGACAAGTCCGTGGGGCCCGCGCCGGGCGCTCCGGCGACGTATGAGCTCGCCGTCCGGGGGCCGCGGCCCGCCGCCGCGCGCGCCTTCCGGCTGGAAATCCTTCCCCCCGACGGATCGGACAAGGCGCCGTTCTCCGTCGCCGAATTCGAGGCGCGGATCGCCCCGGCGGATTCCCCCGACCGGTCCCGCCCGGTCCGCTGGCTGGCCGCGCATCTTCCTTCCGGGGCGCGCGACAAGGAGGGCGCCAAGGCGATCGACGGGAAAGCCGACACCGCCTGGACGGGCGACGCCCGCCGGCGCCCGGCGCTCGTCTTCGTCGCCGCCGAGGAGATCGCGCTCCGGGAAGGCGAGGTCCTGCGCTTCCGCCTGACGGGCTCGGGCGTGACCCGCCTGCGCCTGTCCGCCTGCGGGGACCGGGAGATCCTCAAGGGGGTCCTCCCGGCGTCCTTCGGCCCGTGGCACGTCCTGGGTCCGTTCCCCGCGGCCGACGGGCGTTCGCCCTTCGACACGGAGTACGGGCCGGAGAAGGGAACCGATCTCTCGCGCGAGCACGGAGGGCTTCGCTGGACCCGGCGGGAGGACGTGCAGGACGGAAAGGTCGTCGCCCTCGCCCCAGGGGCCGGGGCGCATTTCCTGGCGCGGACGATCGTCGCGCCGAGCGCCCGGAAGCTCACCTTTTCGGCCGCCTCGGACGACGCTCTTCAGGTGTGGCTGAACGGCGCGGCGGTCCTCACGCGCAACGTGCGCCGCGCCTTCCGCCGGTACGACGCCAACAAGGTCACGCTGGAGCTCGAACCCGGCGAGAATGTCCTCCTCGTCAAGCTCTCCAATTACGGCACGGCGGAGGCGCGCTTCCTTTTCGAGATCGTGGAGGAGGAGAACTCCGATCTCCAGGAAGACGTGGCGGCGGCGCTCTCGACTCCGCCCGAAAAGCGCACGGACGCCCAGCGCGACACGCTGCGCCGGAAGTACCGGCGGGACCACGGGCCGGAGTGGCGGGCGATCTTCCGGGAGCTGGCGCTCGTGCGCGGGGAGGAAAACGCGCTCCTCGATCAGATCCCGACGACGCTCGTCTACAAGGAGCGCGCGCAGCCGAAGGACGCCTTCATCCTCAAGCGCGGCGAGTACGACCGCAAGGGGGCCAAGGTCGGCCGGGCGACGCCCGGAGCCCTTCCGCCGCTCCCGGCGGACCGGCCGCCCGACCGCCTGGCGCTGGCGCGGTGGCTCCTGGATCCCCGCCATCCGCTCACCGCGCGCGTGGCGGTCAACCGCTTCTGGCAGCAGGTGTTCGGGACGGGGCTCGTGAAGACCTCGGAGGACTTCGGGCTGCAGGGGGAGCCGCCCTCGCACCCGGAGCTTCTGGACGCGCTGGCGACGCGGTTCATCGCCGAAGGCTGGGACGTCAAGAAGCTCATGAGGACGCTCGTCACCTCCGCGACGTACCGCCAGAGCTCCCGCGTGACCCCCGAGCTGGCGCGGCGGGATCCGGAGAACCGCCTCCTCGCGCGCGGCCCGCGCTTCCGCCTGGACGCCGAGACGGTGCGGGACCAGATCCTGTTCCTGAGCGGGCTGCTCGTCGAGCGCGTGGGCGGGCCGAGCGTGAAGCCTCCCCAGCCGGAGGGCCTCTGGGAGGCGGTCGGCTACACGGGGTCCAACACGTACCGCTTCCAGCGGGATCCCGAGGCCGAGAAGGTCTTCCGCCGGAGCCTCTACATCTTCTGGAAGCGCACCTCCGCGCCGCCCATGATGACGCTCTTCGACGCCCCGTCGCGGGAGTCTTGCATCGCGCGGCGGGAGCGCACCAACACCCCCATGCAGGCCCTGATGCTCATGAACGAACCGCAGTGCTTCGAAGCGGCGCGGCATCTGGCCCGGAAGACGATCCGCGAGGGAGGCTCCACGCCCGAGGAGCGCGCGGCCTGGCTGATCCGCCGGTGCGCGCTCCGGGTTCCCACGGACCGGGACGTGGCCGACCTGGCGGGGCTGTACCGCGCCCAGCGGGAGATCTTCGGGCGGGCGCCCGAAGAGGCCCGAAAGGCGGTTTCGTTCGGCGACCTTCCGCCCGACCCGTCGATCGATCCGGTGGAACTGGCCGCCTGGACCCTGGTGGCCAACGCGGTGCTGAATCTCGACGAAGTGGTGACCAAGAGGTGAACGCCATGACGGATCCGGTTCACGATCCCGTCGAACGGATGACCCGCCGGCGCTTCTTCCGTCTTTCGACCGCCGGGGCGGGCTCGATCGCGCTTTCGACCCTGCTCTGGCGCGAGGCGCTCGGAAGCCCGGCCGCCGCTTCCGGAGGCGGCGCGCCGGGCGTGCCCCATTTCGCGCCCAAGGCCAAACGGCTCATCTACCTCTTCATGAACGGCGGCGTCAGCCAGATGGACACCTTCGACTACAAGCCCAAGCTCGAGGAACTCTTCGACAAGGACCTGCCGCCGTCGGTGATCGGAGGCCAGCGGCTGACCACGATGACGTCGGGGCAGTCGCGCTTCCCCATCGCCCCCTCGATCTTCAAGTTCCGCCGGCACGGCCAGTCGGGGGCGTGGGTGAGCGAGCTTCTGCCCCACCTCGCGCGCGTCGTGGACCACATCTCGTTCGTCAAGTCCGTCCACACGGAGGCGATCAATCACGACCCCGCGGTGACGTACATCTGCACCGGGGCGCAGATCCCGGGGAAGGCGAGTCTCGGGGCGTGGCTCTCGTACGGCCTGGGCAGCGAGAACGAGAATCTTCCCTCCTTCATCGTGATGACGCCGAGCTGGAGCGCCAAGCGCGAGGCGCAGGCGCTCTACAACCGTCTCTGGGGATCCGGCTTCCTGCCGACGCGCCACTCGGGAGTCTGGTTCCGGCTCAAGGGGGATCCGGTCCTCTATCTTTCGGACCCGCCGGGCGTAAACCGCGAGGCGCGGCGGCGGATGCTGGAGACGCTGCGGCGCATGAACGCCCGCGAGTATGAGGAGGCCGGAGACGCGGAGACCCTGGGACGGATCGCGCAGTACGAGATGGCCTTCCGGATGCAGGCCTCGGTGCCGGATCTCGTGGACCTGTCCAAGGAACCCAAGGAAATCCTCGACTCCTACGGGCCCGACATCCACAAGCCGGGCACCTTCGCGCACGCGGCGATCCTGGCGCGCCGCATGATCGAGCGGGGCGTCCGGCAGGTGCAGATCTTCCACCGGGAGTGGGACCATCACGGAGACCTCCCCCGGGATCTGCGCGCCCAGTGCCGGGACGTGGACCAGCCGGTCGCGGCGCTTCTCATGGACCTCAAGCAGCGCGGGCTCCTGGAGGAAACGCTCGTCGTCTGGGGGACCGAGTTCGGCCGGACGACCTACTGCCAGGGCAAGCTCACGCGCGACAACTACGGGCGCGACCATCACCCGAGGTGCTTCGTGTTCTGGTTCGCCGGCGCGGGCATCAAGCCGGGGGTGAGCTACGGCGAGACGGACGACTTCAGCTACAACGTGGTCAAGGATCCCGTGCACATCCGGGACGTCAACGCCACGATTCTCCACCTCCTCGGAATCGACCACAAGCGGCTGACGTACAAGTTCCAGGGCCTGGATCAGCGCCTGACGGGGGTGGAGGAGGAGGCGCGCGTCATCCGGGCGATCCTGGCCTGAGGGAGGCGTCGAAAAAGGAAGGCCGGCTCACGGGAGCGACCTGAACTTCGCCTCGAGTCGGGCCGAGGCCTCGGCATGCTGGGCCTCCGCGTACGCCAGCCGCCGGCGCCGCTCCTCCTCCGGCAGTTCCAGAAGCAGGTCCCACGCGAAGTCCATGAGCTGTCGAAAAATCTCGAACCGCTCTTCCGGCGTCATCTCCCGGTAGCGGCGGATCTCCTCTTCCCCGGTCATAA
>DATLZA010000068.1 GCA_035574235.1 Planctomycetota bacterium
CACGTCATCCAGGACCTGCGCCGCAGCCTGGACCTCGTCCTGCCGTGCTTCGACTGGGATCCGGCGCTTCTGGCCCGGCGCTACGCGCCCGGCAAATGGACCGCCCGCGAGGTGCTCGGCCACCTCACGGACGCGGAAATCGCCTTCCAGGCCCGGCTGCGACAGATTCTCTCCGAGCCCGGAAGCCCCGTGGCGCCCTTCGACCCGGACCGCTGGGCCCGCACCCTGGCGTACCCGCAACGAAGCGTGAGCCTCATGCGCCGGCTGTTCGAGGCGGCGCGCCTCAGCATGATCGAGCTCGTGGACCTGGTGCCGGAGCCGCTTTTCGGACGCCAAGGCGCCCACCCGCGCCACGCCTCCTATCGCGCCTGGGACGTCGTCACCCGCGCCGCGACGCATACCCTCCACCATTACGGCCAGCTCGAGGCCGCCCGCGACGGTCGCGTGTGGGAGCCGAGCCCCCCCGCCGGGGCCCCGTAACGGCCGCCCTCTCGAGTTCGGCCGCCACCAGGCGGACCGCGCGGAGCTGCGCCCGCAACGGCACCCGCCCCGCGGGGGGCAGATGGAGAAAGACGCACGGCACCCGCGTCTCATCCAGGGCCCGATAAAATACGTGATTGCAGGTGAACGTACCCGCGTGATACGAAAGGGACACGGGCACGCGCGCGGCCCGCAGCGCGCGGTGAAGGCGATCCAGGGGGGCCCGGGCCTCCAGAATCATGGGTCCCCCGCGCCGGATCGGACGGCGCCACCGCCTCCAGCGCCGGCCCTCGTGGTGATCCACGTTGAGGGCCACCGCCTCCAGCGAGAGCGTCCGCCGCGCGGGCGCCAGCCCCAGAAGCAACAGCGCCGCCGGACGCCGCTCCCGCAGCGCCGCGCGAAACGCCCGCTCCGCGCGATCGTACCGCACGGGAAGCACCACGCCCCCGAGAGCGCGCGCGACCTCCCCGCTCGGGTTGCGGCGCATCCCGTCCCACGGCTCAAACCCGACGACGAGCGTCCTCACACGGGGGGAGTATAGCCCTCCGGCGCCCGAGCGTCCACGCCCCGCGCGCACGACGGAAAAGTTCAAAATTGAGAAATACGGCCCGCCGAATTGCGTTGACTCGGCCCCGCCCGTTCGTACAATCCCGTGAGCCACTCGTAATGCGGAGCGACCGGGGAGAGATGAAATCGATGCCGCTTGAACTGCAACCGGGCAAGTCCGTCCCCATTCCCTGCCGGCCGTGCGGGAAATCCCTCCTGAAGTTCACCCTGGCGGAGGGTACCCACGCCCTGACGTGTCCCCACTGCGGAGGGCAGACCGTCGTGCGCGTGGAGCGTGACGCCGCCTCCGGGAATCTCCAGGTGCGGACGCAGGCCGGATCGGCGCAGACCGCGGGGAACTAGAGGCCCCGCCCTACCGCGCGCGCGGATGCGTCCGGTCGTAGACGTCCTTCAGACGGCGCACCGTGACGTGGGTGTAAATCTGCGTGGTCGCGAGGTTCTCGTGCCCGAGAAGCTCCTGAACCGCCCGCAGGTCCGCGCCGCGGTTGAGGAGATGCGTGGCGAAACTGTGGCGCAGCATGTGCGGCGTCACCCGCGCCCGGATCCCCGTCTCGTCCGCGCGGCGCCGCAGAATCCGGCGCACCGTGCGAACGTTCAGGCGCGCTCCGTTCCGATTGACGAAAAGCGCTTCTTCGGCGGAGCGACCGAGCGCCTCCAGCAGGACGGCCCGCTCCGGCAGGTATGCCGCCAGCGCGCGCGCGGCCGCGGTCCCCAGCGGCGCCAGGCGCTCCTTTCCGCCCTTCCCGTACACCCGCGCCGTCCCTTCCGAGAGATCCAGGTCCCCCACCCCCAGCCCGACCGCTTCGCTCACCCGCAGTCCGCCCCCGTAGAGCACCTCGAGGAGCGCGCGGTCCCGCAAACCGGCGAACCCCTCCCCCATCCCGTCCTCCAGCAGGCGCCGCACATCCTCTTCTTCAAGAAAACGGGGAAGCTTCCGATCCTGCCGCGGCGTCGGAACGGGGCGCACCGGATTCGTGTCGATCCGCTCCGCCCGGACGAAGTATTCGTAGAACGTCCGAAGGCACGCCAGCGTCCGGGCGATCGAGCTCTTGCCGTATCCGCGCGCGTGCAGGTGTCCCAGAAATCGGCGAACCGCCGCGCGATCCACCCGACCGTCCAGAAGCGCCCCCTCCCCGCCTAGGAACTCGGTGAAGCGCCGCAGGTCTCCCTCGTACGCCCTCAGCGTGTGCGGCGAGGCGCGCCGCTCGTGCTCCAGGTGGTCGAGAAATTCCCGGACGGGACTTACCACGACCGCGCCAGCTCCGGCTCCAGGCGGCGGACCACCTGGTGCGCCACGAACTCGAAGTAGCGGGACTGCACCGCGAGGAACTCCCCTTCCCCCGGAAACGCGCTGTCCGGACCTCCGCGCCGCCGGGCGAACTCCCGAAGCGCCGCCCGCACCCCTTCCTCGCGCGCGTCGTAGAGGGCTTCGAACGCCGCCGCCGCATGCGGCGCTCCGGCCCGGGAAAGCGCCACCGGTCCCTTCCGCCACGAGGCCGACCTGACCAATCGGTCCACTTCCTCGCCGGATACTTCCCGCGGCGCCGTCCGGAAAAGCTGCACCCGCACGCCCAGCCGCGGCGGATCGTAAGGATCGCACTCGACGAGCGCCGCCGCGATCACGGCGTCCGCGCCGGCCGCCCGAGCCTTCCGGAGGAGATCCGCGTCGGTGACCGGAAGGGTCCCTTCCCCCGGACGGGGCCGAAGCACGCGCAGGCCGCCCGCCCGCGCCAGCTCCGAGGCCAAGGTCTGCGCGAATTCCGCAGGATCGGCCGGAATCGCCGCATCGGATCCCGCCAGGACCGCCACAACCGTCGGCCGCTCCCCTTCCGGCCGCGGGGGCTGGGGCGCCGCCGGACCGGCGCATCCCGCGAAAGCGAGCAGAAGGACCGCGCGCCTCACGGCTCCTCCTCCAGGGGCTTCACCCGGAAGCTCCAGAGACCTCTTCCCCCCGCCCGATCCGAAACGAAGAAAAGCCGTCCCGCGGCCCACGCGGGCCACGAGTTCTTCGGCCCGCCTTCCGTCAACCGCGTCTCGAACGCCCCGTCCGAACGAACCGCCCACAGGTCGTCCGCGTCCTCGGGCGCCAGGACGGCCGCCGCGTCGAAGCTCCGCCCCGTCCTCGCATAGGCGATCCAGCGACCGTCGGGCGAGAAGCGCGGGTGTACGGCCGAACCGAGGTCCGGCCCGCCGGCCATCACCTCGCGAAGCTGCGTCCCGTCCGGACGGATGCGCCAGAGGCCGCTCCAGCCCTCCGGGCCCGACGGCGCCGACTGAAAGCAGATCCAGGGATCCTTCGAATCCGGAGACCAGTCCGGATACAGGCCGGGCCCGAGGTACGTTCGCGTCCGGCCCGCCACGTCCGCGACGACAAGCCCCCACTTCCCCGAGGTCCCCCGCGCGGAGTAGACGAGGCTCTTCCCGTCCGGGGACCAGGCGGGCGCCACGTCGTCCCCCGGCTCGAAGGTGATCTGCCGCACCGCTCCCGGGGCGTCGAGACGGGCGATGAAAATGTCGTAGTTTCCGTCGGGATTGGCCGCGTAGGCCACAAGGCGCCCGTCCGGCGAGATCCGCGGAAAGAGGTGGTCGGCATCGGCCCGCGTGATCCGCGCGGGAGCGGTCCCGGAAGCGTCGCGCACGGCGATCTGGAGCCGCGGTCCGAACTCCGTGGTGGCGTAGGCCACGAGGCGGCCGTCCGGGGAGGGCGCGGGGTGAAGCACGCGCGCCGGGGGCGGCGGCGCGGCGTGCCGGACGAGGTCGGCCCAAGGCGGCTCGGCCGCCAGCGCGGCCGGAAGCGGAGCCGGGGGTCCCTCCGACGGAGTCCCCTTCCCCTCATCCCCGGGCCCCGCGCAGGCGGCCCAGAACAGGCAACCCGCCGCGAGGACGGCCGCGCGTTTCATCCCTTTACGATATCGGCAGGACCCTCCGCATTCTTCACCTCGCGAAGGCCGCCGTCGGGACGGGCGGGAAGCCGGATCTCGAAAAGGCCGGCTCAGGCGTCCTGGGATTCCAGCCAGCGCTCGCAGTCGATCGCGGCCATGCATCCCATGCCGGCGGCGGTCACCGCCTGGCGGTAGACATGGTCCACGCAATCGCCGGCCGCAAAGACGCCTTCCACGCTGGTATACGTGCCGCGGCTGACCTTGACGTACCCCTTGTCGTCCAGATCCACCTGCCCCTGGAAGGCCTGGGTGTTGGGCTGGTGGCCGATCGCGACGAAGACGCCGCTGCACTCGAAGGTCGAGACCTTGTGCGTCTTGACGTTCTCCAGGCGCAGTCCGGTCACGCGTCCGGCCTTCACGTCCAGGATCTCTGTCACCACGGTGTCCCAGAGGAAGTCGATCTTCGGGTTCTTGCGCGCCTTTTCCTGCATGATCTTGGACGCGCGCAGCTGATCGCGCCGGTGAATGACGGTGACCTTGGAGGCGAACCGCGTGAGGAAGGTGGCTTCCTCGAGCGCCGTGTCGCCCCCGCCGATGACGGCCACGGGCTTGTTTCGGAAGATGGGCAGCGCGCCGTCGCAGGTGGCGCAGGCGGACACCCCCCGGTTGAGGAGCGCTTTCTCCGAGGGCAGGCCCAGCCATTTCGCGCCGGCCCCCGTGGCCAGGATGACCGCGCGGGCCCGGTACTCCTGGTCACCGGCCCACAACCGGAAGGGACGCTCCCGGAAATCGACGCGCTCCACCCATCCGCCCACGATCCGCGTCCCGAAGCGCTCCGCCTGCCGGCGGAACAGAGTCATCAGCTCCGGCCCCTGCACGCCGTCGGGGAATCCCGGGTAATTCTCGACCTCCGTTGTGATCATGAGCTGGCCGCCGGGCAGGTCCGTGCGCTTCGACTGGTCGGCCTCGCCCTCGATGAGGAGGGGTTTCAGGTTCGCGCGGGACGTGTAGAGCGCCGCCGTGTAGCCCGCCGGCCCGCTCCCGACGATGATGACGTTCTCAATGTCCAAGTTTCTTTTTCCTGTTTCGGAGATAGTCCACGAAGACGCTGTCGCCCAGACGGTCGGGCGTCGAGAAGTAGGCCCGCCCGCGATTCACGCGAGTCAGCTTGTTGACAAAGTCTACGAGCGCGGGCTCGTCTGTCAACATAAAGGTCGTGATGACGATCCCGTGGCGGCGGCACGCGGCCGCCTCCTCGAGCGTGCGGGCCACGATCTTGGGATCCAGCCCGAAGGGATTCTTGTACAGGCGCCCTTCCTCCCAGATCGCCGAGGGTTTTCCGTCCGTGACCATGAAGATCTGACGGTTCGGATTCCGGCGCCCCGCCAGGATGCTCCGGGCCCGCTGAAGGGCCGCCCGCGTGTTGGTGTGGTACGGCCCCGCCCCCACATAGGGCAGTCGCTCGACCGGCACGGGCGTCGCGTCATCGCCGAAGAGGACGACGTCGAGCGAATCCTTGGGATAGCGCGTGCGGATGAGCTCCGCGAGGGCCAGCGCCACCTTCTTGGCGGGGGTGATCCGGTCCTCGCCGTAGAGCACCATCGAATGGGAAATGTCCACGAGCAGGACGGTGGCGCAGCTCGTCAGATGCTCGGTTTCGTAGACTTCGAAGTCCTGCTCGCCCAGCCGCAGGTCCGGCCCCGTGCGCAGGAGCGTATTGCGGAAGGTACGACCCAGGTCCAGGAGCCGCAGGTCCTCGCCGAAGCGGTAGGGGCGCGTTTCGGGGAGGCGCTCCCCCCCTTCCCCGGCGTGCGGGGTGCGGTGCTCCCCGAAGCCGCCGCGCCGGAGGCTCCGAAAGACCTCGTTGAGCGCTTCGCGCCGGATCATTCCCTCCCCCTTGGGGGTGAGGACGGGAAACCCCCGCGAGGCGTCGATGATGCGGTCCCGTTCCAGGGAGGCGCGGAAGGCGTCGAGATCCACCGAGGCGTCCAGGTATCCCATGTCCTGAAGACGGCGCATCGCCCGAAGGGCCTGTTCGACGTCTCCGTTGGTCTGAAGAAGCAGGTGGCGAAAGAGCGCGTGAAGGGACGCCCATTCCTTCAGGCGGCGAAGGAACTCCTCGTCCCACTTCTCGTAGCGGAAGGCGGCCATGAGAGGCCCCCGGGGCCCCCGCTACGCCCAACGCAGGGGCGTCGCGGGCCGGCCGGCCTTGAACACGTCGTCGAACTCCGCGACCAGTCGGACGCGCGGGTCGCGCTCGGCCGCGGCGAATTCCTGAGCGGACACGCGGACGGCGTCGAGGATCTCGATGACTTCCTCGGCCTCGGCCGCGGGCGCATGCCCCTCCGGCATCGAGATCAGGGGCACGGCTTCGACCGGGCGGGCCGCCGGAGGGCGCGCGGCGGCGGCGCCGCCCGGAGGCGGAAGCTCCGCGCGCCGCCCGCGATAGACGCGATCCAGCGCCGCGCGAACCTGGACCTCGTCGGCCTGGAGAACCTTGATCTTTCCGTCTACAACGTTGTGAAGATCCGCCAGCGCGGCGCGGTTGAAGTAACTGGCCTTGGCGATGCAGAGGATGTTGGCGATCCGGGCGATGGGCACGAGCTCGTGCTTGCGGGCCAGCTCCTCCGGAACCAGGCGCGCCGCGTCGGGGGCGAACTCCACGCGGCGCAGATCTTCGAGGACGGGGATGCGGTAGGCGCTGGCGAGAAACGTGGCCAGCTCATTGCGCCGGACGTGGGGGCTGGCCTCGAGCGCCGCGGCGAGCGCCGTGCCCTGGACGCCGCTTTCAAGGAGGGCGCGCTGGAGCTCGTCCTGCGTGATGACCCCTTCCAGGATGAGGATCTCTCCGATGCGTTCCGCCTCGCCGGCCGCCATGCTCGAAATCGATTATAAGGGCGCCGGGGGCGAAATCAAGATAAGGGTGCAAAAAAGCGCTCCGGGCGGTATCTTCGGAGGCGCCGTGGCCTCCCCGGGTTCCGAGTTTCTTCTGAGCGCGGTCCCCGCGCTCCTTCCGGCGGCGCTCCGCGGCCTCCTGGCCACCTGTTCCGTGCGCGTCCTCAACCGCCGCGTGCGGGAGGAGTACGTGGAGGCGGGACGTCCGTTCGTGGGGGTGGTCTGGCACAAGGATTTCCTCTTCGTTCTGGACTACTTCCGCCGCCGGGGCCTTGTGGTCATGGTGAGCCGCAGCCGGGACGGCGAGCTCGTGGCGCGGGCGCTGCACCGCCTGGGATACGCCACCGTGCGGGGATCCTCGAGCGCCGGCGGGCGGGAAGCGCTGGCGGAGCTCAAGGCACGCCTGCTCGAAGGTCGCGGGTCGGCGATCGTGGCCGACGGTCCCCGCGGGCCGGCGCGAAGAGCCAAGATGGGCTGCGTGATCGCCGCCCGGGACACGGGCGTGCCGATCCTGACGGCCGTATGCGCCGCCTCGCCCTGCGTGCGCCTTCGCAACTGGGACCGCACGGAGATCCCGCTGCCGGGGGCGCGGATTGTCCTGGCGTTCGGGGAGCCGATCCTGGTGCCGCGCGGAGCGTCCTCCGACGAGTGCGAGCGCGTGCGTGAGCTCGTCGATCGCCGGATGGCGGAGCTGGAAGCTAGCTGCCGCCGCGCGCTGGAACGCGGGTAAGGTACCAGAGACCGTCGCGGCGCTCCGTCCAGAACAGGATCCGTTCGCCCGAGCGCGTTCGGACCCGGCACGCGCCCGCGGCCCGCCCGCCGGGACGGGGCTCGACCCGGACGTCGAGGAGTGTCCATCCCCCGACGAGATCGATCCGCGCGGGCAGCCCGGCGGCCGCCGGATCGGGCGGATCCCCGAAGGCGAGCCGGTCGAGCAGGCCGGCCGCCGCGCGTGCATCCCCGCGCGCCAGCGCCCTCAGAAGCTCCTCCGCACGGGCGCGAAGCCCGGCGGCGGGATCCGGAGCGGGAGGCGCCTGGACCGAAGACGCGGCCGCCGGACCCACGAGGGGCGGCGCGTCGGGCCGGAGGGCCGGCGCGGCCAGAACGGCGCCGATCGCAACGCCCACGCCCAGGAGCGCCGCGGCGGCCGCGCGGCGGGGAATCCCGCCCCACGCGCCCCGGCTCGCGGCGGCCTCCTCCAGAAGCCGCAGGAACTCCTCGGCGGAGGCGGGACGGTCCTCGGGATTCTTGCGCAGCGCGCGCTCGATGAGGTTGCACACCGCCCGGGGAAGCTCGGGGTCCAGCCGGTCGGGCGGCGCGGGTTCCTCGTAGACGTGCTTGAGCACGATCGAGATGGGGGTGGTTCCCTCGAACATCCGTCGCCCGGTCACCATGTGATAGAGGGTCGCGCCCAGCGAGTAGAGATCGCTGCGGGCGTCCAGAGGTTCCCCTTGAGCCTGCTCCGGAGACATGTAGTAGGGCGTGCCGATGACCTCCCCCGATTTCGATACGGAGTCGCGTCCGCCGCACTCCCGGGCGAGTCCGAAATCCGCGACCTTCACGGACCCGTCGTTGCCGAGGAGGATGTTGCCGGGCTTGATGTCGCGGTGAACGATTCCCAGGCGGTGAGCCGCGTCGAGCGCGCGGAGAACGCCGCGGGCGACGTCGAGCGCCTCGGGGACGGAAAGTCGGCCGCGCTCCTTGAGGACCGCCTCGAGGCTGCGGCCCTCGACGTACTGCATCGTGATGTAATAGAGCCCCTCGGCCTTTCCCACGTCGTACACGGCGACGGCGTTGGGATGTTCCAGCCGGGCCGCCAGGCGCGCTTCCCGCAGGAAGCGCGCCACGAACGCGCGGTCGCCGGCCAGATGTTCGGAGAGGATCTTGACGGCCACGAACTTGCGGAGCCCCTCGTGCCGGGCGAGATAGACAGTTCCCATGCCCCCCGCACCCAGCCGCCGCAGGAGGTGACATGAGCCCAGCGTCTGTCCGATCCGGGGGTCTTGCGCGTCCACCCTCATGGAGACACGGTTTCCTCCGCCCCCAATACAGGAGGTGCGCCGCCAGGGGTTTCAGGGTTCGCCGGCGTCCAGGGACGGAGTCCGCATTGCCAAGGATGCATCACGAAGCTTCGACTTCACGCCGTATAATCCAAAGAGAAAGCTGATGCGACTCTTGATCGGCATCCTGGCGGCGGCGCTCCAGACGCCCCCGGCCCCGGAACCCGCCCGGGTCGTCCGGGAATACGCGCCTCTTCTGACCGATGAACGCCACGCCCTTCGGGCGCGGGACCTGCTCGTCCACGCCGGCGAGCCCGCGCTCGCCCTCCTGGAGCGGCAGGGCGTCGATGCCTCCCTCCTGCAGGATCTGCGGGAGGAAGCGGCCGCCCTCCAGGGCCTCGGGGACGCGTACCGCCCGCCCCGGCGCTTCACGTTCGACGGGCGGGAAGAGACGCTCGGCCATTACCTGGGCCGTCTCGAGGAGGCGGCCGGCATCACCTTCCAGAAGCAAACCGTGGACCTTTCGCGCAAAGTCGCCCTCTCCGTCAAGGACGCCTCCTTCTGGGAAACGCTCGACATTCTCTGCCGCCAGGCACAGGTCCTCTACTACCCCTCGGCGGTGGACCAGCTTTACCTCAACCCGGGCATCCTCCCGGACAAGCCGAAATCGTTCTACGGCCCCTTCATGATCACCCTCGATCGCTTCCTCCTGCGCCGCCGCGTCCTCTTCAGCCGCACGGAAACGCAGTTCACGGCGAGGATCCATTGCGTCTGGGAGCCGTCGCTGGCGCCCCTGGGGCTCTCCCCCGACGGCGTTCGCTTCGCCCGCGCCGCCGACGGGCAGGGCCGCTCCGCCCTCCTGCCGGCGGACGGCGCCGCGCCCTCTTCTTCCGCCCCCACCGGCGGCGGCCCCCTGCTCTTCGAGTTCGTGGACGCCGGCGGGATCCGCCTTCCCGAGGGGCCCCGCCCGCGCTTCGCGGTCCTCGAGGGATTTCTGCGGCTGGAGTTCCCCTCCCGCCTTCTGACCGCCTCGTTCCCCGGCCCGCTCGAAGCCGCCCCGGCCGCCCGCGCGCTCGAGGACGTCACGGTCGAGCTTCGCTCCTGCGCCGCCCGCGGAGGATCGCAGGTGACCGCCGACCTCGCCCTGCTCTTCCCCGACGAGAAGACCGCGGCCGCCTACCGCCTGAGCCCGCGATCGCTGAGCTTCCGCGACGCCTCCGGCCGGCGCCTCCCCGCTTACCTCCAAGGCTCCCGCCTCGAACGCAACGCGCTCCTCTTCACCGCCCGATGCTACGGCCTGACCCAGGCCGCGGACCTTAAGGAAATCGCCGTCACCGTCCCGCGGGGCCGCGTCCCCCTCGACGTCCCCTTCCGCTTCGCCGACGTGGAGGTCCAATGACGGCCGTCGCTCTCGTCTGCGCGGCATTCTTTCTCCAGGACGGACGGGTCCGGGAGCTTCTCGAGCGCCTGGGAGACGATTCCGTGGAATCGCGCGAACGCGCTTCCCGGGAGCTCCTCGAACTGGGTCGCGCGGCGGAGCCCCACCTGCGCGCGCTCCTGGCGTCGAGCGACCCCGAGCTCCGGGGCCGCGCCGAATCCATCCTGCGCGACATCGCGCTTCACGAGACGCTGCGCCGCTTCTACCGTCCCGGCCCAACGGTCACGCTTTCTCTCCGCACCGCGCGGGTTTCCGACGCGCTGGCCGGGCTGGCCGCCCGGACCGGCGAACGGCTCGCCTTCTCGCCGGCCGACTTCGGCGATCCCCTGCCGGCCTTCGACGTCCGGGACGCTCCCTTCTGGCAGGCCCTGGAGACCCTTTGTCGCGCGGCTCCGGCGCTCGACTACGGATTTGAGAACGACGAAATCGTCCTGCGGCGCGAACGGCGCGCGCCGTGCCCGTTCGTGACGGAGGGACCGTTCCTCGTGCGCCTCGAGAACGTCACGCTCTCGCGCGAGTACGAGTTCTCGGGCGTCCCGCGCGATGCCATGGCGCTTTCGCTCCTGGCGGCCTGGGAGCGCGGCCTCTCCCCCGCGCGCCTCGAGGTCCGCCTGACCGAAATCCTCGACGACCGCGGCGCGCCGCTCCTTCCGCTCGAACGTCCCGCGGGCTATCCTTCCGCCACGCCCCCCCAGGGACGCGTCCGCCGGGAGATGTTCCGCTATCCGATCCCCGGCGGCATCGAAGCCCTGCGCCGCCTGAGCCTGGTCCGGGGCCACGCCCTCTTCGGCTTCCCCCGGGCCTTCCGGGAAGCCGTGATCGATCCGTCCGCCCGCCCCGCGGCGGCCGAGCTCGGCGACACTGCCGTCTCGCTGAGGCGCTGGAACGCCGGCCGCCCGGAGTGCTCCTTCGAGGTGTCCGTGACCGGTCCCTGGGACGCCCGGGGAACGCCCGCGGAGCGTCTCGGAGCGGGCGGGCTCGCCGTGATCGACGACCGCGGCGAAGCCCACCCCGCCGCCGCCGTGACCCGCAGCGTCTCCTACTCGGGCGCCCGCGTCACGCTCCACGAAACCGCCCGCGCCGTGCTGCCCGAGGGGCGCGCGGCCGTCCGCCTCCGCGTCCGGCTCGTCGAGGAGGTCTTCGAGCGGCGGGTGACGTTCGAGTTCCGCGACGTGCCGTTGGAATGACGCCCGCGGCCGTTCACCGCGCAAGCGCCTGCACGGAGCGGTAGGCCAGGTCCACGTAGAGGCGCGGCAGGATTCCCAGCGCCACCGTGAAGAACGCGGCGGCCGCCACCACCCAGGCCGCGCCGGGCGCCGGACGCTCGGGACCGACGCGACCGTCGGCGGCCTCCTCCCCGGGCTCCATGTACATCCGGACGACGACGCGCAGGTAGTAGTACACGGAAACGGCCGAGGTCAGGACTCCCACGAGGACGAGGGGGATCTCCCCCGCGGCCACCGCCGCGCGGAAGACGAGAAACTTCGCCAGAAACCCGGCCGTGGGCGGAAGCCCCGCCAGCGAGGCCATGAAGATCGTCATCCCCAGAGCCGCCCAGGGCCGCCGGCGCGCCAGCCCCGCGTAATCGTCCAGATCCTCCGCGTCCCGCCCGCGCCGTCCCGCATAGGCCAGGAACGCGAACGCCCCGAGCGTCATGAACGTGTACGTGAAGAGATAGAAGACCGCCGACGCGGCCGCGTCCCGCGCCCAGGGGCCCGGGGTCCGCAGCGCCGCCGCCGCCACTAGGACATATCCCGTGTGGGCGACCGATGAGTAGGCGAGCATGCGCTTGACGCTGCGCTGCGCGACCGCCAGGAAGTTTCCCACGACCATCGTAAGAAGCGCCAGCCCCACGAGGATCTCGCCCCAGGCCGTCCGCTCCGGCGCCCCCGCCGTCAGAAGCACCCGCAGGAACGCTCCGAAGGCGGACGCCTTCACGGCCACGGACATGAAGGCCGTCACGGGCGTGGGGGCCCCTTCGTAGACGTCCGGCACCCACATGTGAAAGGGCGCCGCCCCCACCTTGAAGCACAGCCCCACGGCCAGAAGGGCCAGCCCCGCCGTCGCCAGCGGCGCCGTTCCTGCGCTTTTCCGCAGCGCGTCGCCCATTCCGTCCAGCGAGAGCGTGCCGGTCGCTCCGTAGAGAAGCGCCGCGCCGTAGATGAGAAAGCCCGTCGCCACCGCGCCGATCACGAAATACTTGATCGCCGCCTCGTTCGACCGCGGATCCTTGCGGAGCAGACCCGACAGGGCGTACACCGCCAGCGACAGCACCTCGAGCGACACGAAAAACGTGATGAGCTCCGCGCTCTGAAGCAGGAGAACCATCCCCGCGGTCCCCAGAAGCAGAAGCGCGTACGTCTCCCCCGCCGGAACGGGCCGGGTCCTCAGGAAGTCGGACGCCAGGACGACCGTCAGCCCCGCCGCCGTCAGGACGGCCAGCGACAGAAGAAGCGCCAGGTCATCGAGCACCACCGCGCCCCCGAACCCGCCGAGCGGCCCCCAGCCCCCTCCCCGGAAAAGGCGCAGGATCACCGCTCCGAGCGCCGCCGCCAGCCCCAGATAGGCGCACAGCTCGGCTCCCGCCGCGCGGCGCTCCGGCCGCAGCATCGCTCCCGCCCCCGCCGCCGCCAGGCCGGCGACGACGAGCGCCAGGGCCGGAAAAACCGCCGCGAGGTCACCGGTCGAGACGTTCAGCGTCGGCATGGGTCTTGGTTTCCATCTTGAGGACCACGTCCCGGACCGCGCGCTCCGTGCGGGACAGAACGAGCCCCGGCAGGATCCCGAGAAGGACAATGAGGGCCGTCACCGGGATCAGATACGCCAGCTCTCCCTTCCCCACGTCGGGGACCTTTTCGCGCTCCGGCCGCGTCACGGGGCCCCAGAAGACGTCGCGGTACATCCGCAGCATGTAGACGGCCCCGAGCACCACGCCCAAGGAAGCCGCCACCGTGGCCGCCCGCCGCATCGGGAAGGAGCCGAAAAGCACCAGGAACTCCCCGACAAAGCCGTTCAAGCCCGGAAGCCCGATCGAGGAGAGCGTCACGATCAGAAAGATCGCGGCGTAGGCGGGCATCACGCGCGCCATTCCCCCGAAATCGTCCACGCCGCGCCGGTGCGTGCGCTCGTACAGCACGCCCACCAGCAGGAAGAGCGCTCCCGTGGAAAGGCCGTGGTTGACCATCTGGAGGACGCCGCCCTGAGCGCCTTCGATCGTGCCCGAGAAGATGCCGAGCATCACGAAGCCCAGGTGCGAGACGCTCGAATACGCCACAAGCTTCTTGAGGTCCGTCTGGGCCATGGCCATTGCCGCCCCGTAGACCACGCCCAGGGCTCCCAGCGCCGCCAGGGCCGGCGCGAAGGAGCGCGCCGCATCCGGAAAAAACGGGATCGCGAACCGGAGGAATCCGTACGCGCCCATTTTGAGGAGCACCCCGGCCAGGATGACGCTCCCCGCCGTGGGAGCCTCCACGTGCGCGTCGGGAAGCCAGGTATGGAACGGCACGACCGGCACCTTAATCGCGAAGGCCAGCGCGAAGGCCAGGAAGAGCGCCTGCTGCGTCGCCAGCGTCATCCGCGGGTCGGCCGGCAGCATCCGCTGCAGATCCAGCACGGAGAACGTCCCCGCGCTCCAGGCGCAGTAGAGGATGCCCGCCAGCATGAGGACGCTTCCGGCGATCGTGTACACGATGAACTTCACGGCCGCCGTCACGCGCCGCGGGCCGCCCCAGATCCCGATCAGGAGATACATCGGGAGGAGCATCGCCTCCCAGAACACGTAGAAAAGGAAAAGATCCAGGGCGCAGAACGCCCCGATCATGCCCGTCTCGAGGAAAAGAAGCGCGAGGAGAAAACCCTTGGGCTGGTGCCAGGACGCGGCGACCGCCAGGGGCATCAGAAGCGCCGTCAGAAGCACCATCGCCGCCGAGATCCCGTCCAGTCCCATCGTGTACCGGATCCCGAGGCGCGGCATCCAGGCGGCGTCCTCATACGCGACGAGCGGCCCGTCGTGCCCCACGTAGGCCGCTCCGGCCAGGAGCAGCACGACGAGCGTCACCCCGAGCGTCGTCAGCCGCAGGACGCCCGTCCGCTCGGGGCGCACGGCGGACAGCGCCACGCCGGCCAGAGCGGGCGCGAACGTCATCAGGCTCAGGATCGGAATCTTCATGGGCCGAAGCGCCAGATGAGGTAACCCAGGATCGCCGCCGCTCCGAGAACGAAAACGGCCAGCGCGCCGTTGATGGACCCGCCGTGCGAACGCCGCAGGACCGTCCCGACCGCCGCCACCAGACGCCCCGTCCCATGCACGAGCAGGCCGTCGATAAGCAGGCGGTCCACGAGATACCACGCGACCACGGCCCCCGTCCGCACGGGGGCCACGACGAGGAACTCGTAGAGTTCATCCACATAGAACTTGCGCTCGGCGAGCTTCCGAAGCCCCGCGAGCGGGCCTTCCGCCCACGCGCGGGCCCGCTCCCGCAGCGGACCGAACGCCAGCGCCGCTCCCAGGGTCCCCAGTCCGAACGCGACGATGGACCACGTCATCGCCCGGGCGTGCAGGCCGGGGACCTCGGCGGGGCGCCCCCACACGCCGGCCAGAAACTCCGCCAGCGGCTCCTTGAGGATCGCCCCGCCGGCCAGAGACGCCGCCGCCAGAAGCGCCAGCGGCGCGGTCATCCACGGGCCCGGCGCATGGAGATCCGAATGCTCCTGCGCGGGCCGGGCGAGGAACACCGCAATCACGAGGCGCGCCGTGTAGAACGCCGTCAGCGCCGCCGTCGCCGCCAGCACCAGCGCCACTCCCGACCACCCGCGCGCCATCACGGCCTCGAGCACGAGGTCCTTGCTGAAGAATCCCGCCGTGCCCGGCATTCCCGCCAGCGCCAGGCCGCCGATCAGGAAGCACACGAACGTGAGTTTGAGCGTCCGGGCGAGGCCTCCCATCCGGCGGATGTCCTGTTCGCCGTGAAGCGCGTGGATCACGGCGCCGGCGCCGAGGAAGAGGAGCGCCTTGAAGAAGGCGTGCGTGACCACGTGGAAGAGCCCCGCCGTGAAGTGCGCGGCGGCCGCCCCGGCGAACATGAACCCGAGCTGGCTGATCGTCGAGTAGGCCAGGACCTTCTTGATGTCGTTCTGAACCGTGGCGATGACCGCGGCCAGGAGGGCGGTGGCGGCCGCGACCGCCGCGACCGTCTCGAGGACGCCCGGCACGGCGGCGTACAGGAAGTGCATCCGTCCCATCATGTAGACGCCGGCGGTGACCATGGTGGCCGCGTGGATGAGGGCGCTCACCGGCGTGGGGCCGGCCATCGCGTCCGGCAGCCAGACGTAAAGCGGAATCTGCGCGCTCTTGCCCGTGGCCCCCAGGAAGAGGAGATATCCCGCGGCGACGGCCCAGGCGCCCTCGGGGGCCGGACGCGACGCCATGCCGGCGAACTCCAGCGTTCCGTAGATTTGCCACAGGCAGAACAGTCCCAGGAGGAATCCCACGTCCCCCACCCGGTTCGTGATGAACGCCTTCTTGCCCGCGTCCGCGTTGCCGAGATCGCGGTACCAGAAGCCGATCAGAAGATACGAGCAGAGCCCCACGCCCTCCCAGCCCAGGAACATCAGGACCGCCGAGTCCGCCAGGACCAGGACGAGCATGGAGAACATGAAAAGGTTGAGGTACGCGAAGTAGCGGGAGAACCCCTCGTCCTCGCGCATGTATTCGACGGAGTAGAGGTGAATGAGCGTCCCGACGCCGGTCACGACGAGGATCATGACCGCCGACAGCGCGTCCACGCGCAGGCCGAAGGGGATCGAAAGCGTTCCCGCGCCGATCCATTCAAAGAGACGTTCTTCCGCAGGACCGCACAGGGCGGCCATGACGGAAAGAACCAGGGCGCCGGCCGGCCCGGCGCAGCCCACGAGCGCCGCCCCGGCGCGCGGGAGCTTCAGGAGCCCGTTGATCAGGAACCCCGCCAGGGGAAGCGCGGGGATCAGCCAGAGCCATCCGCTCATCCCTGGAGGCTCCTCAGATCACCCGCGTCCACGGTCTTTCGCCCCCGGAAGACGGCGATCAGGATCGCCAGCCCCACGGCGACCTCGGCGGCCGCCACGCCCATCACCATG